>NZ_CAMLHF010000113.1 GCF_946479715.1 uncultured Pedobacter sp.
CTGCTCTTGCAGTAGCCATCTTCCATGGTTCATCGGCTAACTGTGCAATATATAATCGCTGGGTATTATCAGTTGCTGAGATATGTCCGCTCCAGATAATGTAATTTTTACCATTGTTAGAGAACACCGTAGCATCAATGGCAAAAAAATCAGCATTGTTATCCTTTATCTGTCCCTTTACTATCCAGGTACCTTTTGTAGGATCGGCATTACTGTTTTCGAGAACAAACATGCGTTGGGTAGATAAATCTCCGGACGATCCGGCGGTATAATAGATGTACCATTTGTTGTTCAGAAAATGTAGTTCTGGCGCCCATATATTCTTTGAATCTGCACCTGATGCAGGTGCTTTATAAGCAACTGTAACCTCTGCCCTGTTTAGCTGTGAAAGGGCTTTTGTTTTAAGGATAGAAACCTGGCTTCCCTGGGTATTCATATAATAGTAATACCCATCCTTTCGGATAACCCATGGATCTGGTCCACTGCTAAGCAAGGGATTTGTGAATGTGGTTATAGCAGGCGCAGGCTTGTCTTTATCAGGCTCAGATTTTTTCTGGCTCTTGCTACAACCAACTATAGCTTGCAATAGCAGAATAACGGTTACACTTCTTAAAAACATAGTTTCTGAATTAATAATTAGGGTTCTGTGAAAGATTGGTGTTATTGTCTACTTCGACTTGTGGCAGTGGTAATCTGATATGCTTTCCAACAACAAAGTTCTTAAAGTCTGGGTCGCGTAATGCAACTTTATCTACGTTCGCTTTGTTGTCAAGATCGCCCCATCTTTTTAAATCGGCCCATCTAACACTTTCACCACAAAGCTCTAAGCTTCTTTCTACCTTCAATCTTTCTCTGAACAGGTCTTTATTGTTGCCAATTGCAGGATAGGCGGTAGCCAGGCCAGCCATATTTACCCTGGTGCGTACACGGTTTACGTATTGATAAGCATCGGCTGTTTGCCCAAGCTCATTCAATGCTTCTGCATACATCAGTAAAACATCGGCAAAGCGAATTACCCTGTTGTTAACCTGATTAAAATAGTCTTCATTACTGCGCATATAGTCACGTGAGTATTTTTTGAACCAGGCTTCATCAGCACCCCACTCCCAACTTCTGCCATAAGTCTTATCGCCAAAATCAGCTTCAAGACCAGGATAGAACAATGTATATCTTAACCTTGGGTCAATTTTATTATCAGTAGTTTTCTCTTTTTTGAACTCATTTACCAACCAAAATCTGGCCTGCCCATCTGACCACCCTATACTTCTAGGTGCAAAAAACTGCGCACGGTTACTACCCACATTTGCACTTGGCCCGTCACCTTCTGCAGACTTATTGACATCAGAAAATTGAATTTCAAAAACAGACTCTTTGTTATTTTCGTTTTCTGCCCTGAAGTTATCTTTATAATCAACAAGATCATAATAATTTTTACCTGCACCGGTAACCAGATAGTCAAAGGCAGTTTTAGCATCGGCCCATTTATGTTGCTGCATCAGTGCTTTACCCAATAATGCTTGCGCTGCACCTTTTGTGGCACGGCCTATCTCACTTCCTGTCCACTGTTCAGGGAGGTCGGCACTTGCCTCTGTAAGGTCTTTTTCTACCTGTGCCCACACCTGAGCTAAAGAGCTTTGTTCAGGTAAATCTGTTGGTGTTTGAATGGTAGTTACAATAGGAAAGTTCTCCCACAATATAGCCGCATAGTAATAATAAAATCCCCTTAGGAACTTTGCCTGTGCAAGTATTTCCGCTTTCTTTTTGGCATCTGCAAAAGGAATATCCGGCACATAGGTTAATACCTGATTACATCTAAAAATAGCCTTATAAGTATCTCTGTATGTGTTTACGTTACCTTCCCAGAAATTGTAATTGATATATTGGAAACGAGTCCAATCGCCAAGCTCAGTCCAGGGACTATTGCTCCATCCTTCATCAGAAGTTAAATCGAGCCTAAAATAGATCCATCTGTTCCATCCGCCATTTTGATAAAACATGGCATATGCAGCATTAACTCCCTTTTGGGCATCACCTTCGGTTTTCCAAAACTGATCAACTGTTAATGTATTTGGGTTGTCCTGATCTAACAATGACTTTTTACAGGAGAACATCAGGACGAGTGCACTAAGCACCAATATTTTTGAAATTATCTTTTTCATGTTTCTAATATTAAAATCCGAAGTTTAAACCAAGAGATACTGTTCTTAAATTAGGGAATGCACCAAAGTCAAATCCTTTTTCAAAAACACTTCCGTTACTAAATTCAGGATCAAGGCCTGTATACTTAGTGATAGTGATCAGATTTTGTCCGGAAAGAATCACCTTAGCATTATTAAATCCTATTCTTTTTAACAGCGTATTTGGGATGTTATAAGAGATACCAATGTATTTCATACGTGCAAAACTTCCATTTTCCAGCCAACGATCGGTATCGCCCCTGGCATTGATGGTACTACTATAAAAAGCGCGAGGTACACTTGTGTTAGGATTTTCGGGTGTCCATGGTTGAACACCGGCCCGATAGTTAGAATTGTCTGAGAAATTATCCATTACACTTCTTGGCCCGTTAAACACTTTTGATCCAAAAGAACCAAACCAGTCCATAGAAAATTCAAACCCTTTATATGAAGCTCCGATGTTTAGACCCAACTCATAATCGGCCCATGGACTTCCAACAACTACTTTATCTTTATTTGTGATTTCGCCATCACCATCATTATCCTTATAACGAATATCTCCAGGTTGAGCGGCAGGCTGAATAATTTTACCACCAGCATTTTTATAACTGGCAACTTCGTTAGCGTTCTGGAATAAACCATCTGTTTGCAGTACATACCACATACCAATTGGTTGACCAACTTCGGTAACTGTATTACCAACAAAAGTTTTGTTTTTGTTATAGCCTAAACCCAGCACTTTATTATTTAGCGTGGTTAAGTTTGCGGTAACATTGTATTTAAATTCTGTTGAGTTTTCGGCATATGTTGCAGTAAACTCAAAACCTCTGTTACCTAATATACCACCGTTTACAAAAGGATTTCCACCATCATTACCAGTAGAAATAAGTAATGGATAGCGGATTAATACTCCGTCTGTTTTCGAGATAAAGTATTCGGCACTGATTGAAAGTTTGTTGTGAAGAAAAGCAGCGTCAATACCATAATTTTGCTGAGTTACTTCTTCCCAATGCAAATCTCTGTTTGCAAGCTGAACCTGCGTTGAGCCTGACTGAAGATTTTGGTTTGGCCCCATTGGAATTGTAGAGAAGGTATTTACAAAGGCCATATATTCATATGCGCCAATATCACTGCTTCCTAAAGTTCCATAGTTAGCTCTTATTTTCAGATCATCAATCCAAGATGATTTGAAAAAATCTTCTTTGCTAATACGCCATGCACCTGATACAGATGGAAAGCTACCAAACTTGTAATCGGGACCAAATCTGGATACACCATCAGTTCTGATAACTGCGTTTAGCAAATACTTATCAGCATAATTGTATTCTAACCTGCCGAAGTAAGAAATGAGGTCTGCGCGATTTCTGTAACCACCTGTTTGTGCTTCATTTCCCTGATCTAAAACATCATAATAGTGACCTGTTGTAGAGTTCTGCAAAATATTACGCTTAGTTCCCCACATTAAAGCATAATTATCTTTCTGATAAGACTGGCCTCCGATAACTGTTAATGAATGTTTACCAAATTCTTTATTGAAAGTAAGTGTATTTTCTATAAGGACAGTGGATGACTCTCCCCTGTTCTCATTTAGTATTGCGGGATCATAAGCTTGATTAAGCGTCCAGAATCCGTCCTTTTTCAAATAAGTATAATGATCTCTGCTGGTTTCGTATCCAAGACTAGTTCTGAACTTTAATGGCTTAAGTAATTGCAATTCAGCAAATAAATTACCTCTGATTCTTAAATTTTGATTTATACGATCCTCAAGGTTCGCTATAGCAAGCGGATTGGTTCCAAATGTTCTTGCTTTGGCTTCATCTCCGTAACCATACCCTCCAGGATGGCCGGCATCATAAACTGGTATAGTAGGTAACATACGAACAACATCGAGTATTGGATTACCCGACATCTCGTTGTTTTTGGAACTGCTTATTGCCAGATTTTCACCAATGGTAAATATGCCTTTGGTTCCTTTTGTATTAACTCTAAAACTAAGTCTGTCAAAATCAGTACTGATTACCGTACCCTTATTTCCAAAATAACCGCCTGAAACAAAATAAGTAGCGTCTTTACTTCCACCAGAAAAACTTAGGTTATAATCCTGTACATTTCCTGTTCTAAATGCTACATCCTGCCAATCTGTATTTGTATTTAGATCCAGCTGCTGGCGGTTTATTTTGGCATTATCATAAGCCATAAAATTTAATCTCGAAAACTCTTCTGTCTCGGCAAGATCATACCTTGGAATAGTTTGCAAGCTACTTTTTCCTGAAAATTCTATTTTCATAGGACCATCAAGACCTCTTTTGGTAGTAATGATAATTACGCCATTCGCTGCCCTTGAACCGTAGATGGCTGCCGCAGATGCATCTTTAAGAATTTGTATGGATTCAATATCGGCCGGATTAAAATCGCGGTTGGCACTGGTAACCAAACCATCAATTACATACAGCGGATTGTTAGCCCCGAAGTTCTTCAATCCTCTGATCTGGATCTGGGCTTCCGATCCCGGTTGTCCACCACCCCTTACTCTGATACCGGTAGCTAAACCCTGTAATGATTCTGCAACAGTAGTTCCTTGTCTTTTCTGAACATCTGATGCCTTTACAATAGAGATAGCACCTGTGAGGTCCTTCTTTTTCTGCGTTCCATAACCAACAACTACTACCTCACTTAAATCAGAAGCTGATTCAATTAAAGATACATTTACGGTAGATCGGCCGTTAACCAGAACTTCCTGAGTAGTGTAACCAATATAAGAAAACACAAGAACTGCATTTCCGGCATTAGGCACTGAAATGGTATAAACACCATTCTGACTTGTTGTGGTAGATGCAGATGTACCCTTGACCTGCACTCCAACTCCTATTAATGGTCCCGATTTATCTGATACGGTTCCAGTTATGTTGCTCTGAGCAAATACTGCCTGGCAACAGAGGATAAATAATGAACTAAGAATAAAGCAGAGCTTTAACTCTTTGCTAAAGTGTAATTTTTTTTTCATGCTCATTTACAATTTATATTTGGTTGGTTCAATTCATTCCTTAACGGGGTGAATTGTTATGCTAATTGAGGAATTAACATTTGATCTTACTGATCAAACGTTGTTCATTTTGTCTCAATTCTCAGCATAATGGCAGAAATAAGGAATTCATGTTCCTTTTTGGGGGTTTTCGACCTATCTTTATAATAACCAATATAAAATAGCATTGAACAAGTTTTTATTGATATTATCCATACTCATTGGTGTGGTCGTTTCGACATTCGCACAGTCATATACCTTCAGACATTATCAGGTTGAAAACGGCTTATCTTATAATTCTGTAATCTGCAGTTTACAGGACAGAAAAGGATTTTTATGGTTTGGAACTAAAGATGGTCTAAACAGATTTGACGGTTATACCTTTAAAATTTTCAGGAATGACGCCGATAATCCTAAAAGCATAGGCAATAATTTTATACACAGCCTTTATGAAGATAAGAATGAGAACATTTGGGTGGGCACGCTGATCGGTCTATACAAATACAATCCATTAAATGAAAGTTTTGATCTTGTTGAATCTACAAAAAACAGAGATATAAGGGATATTAAGCTAGATAGTAAAGGTAATATCTGGTATATAGCAGGTTTAACGCTTTGCAGGTATAATGAGAAATCTAAAAAGCTAAATGTATTTGAGCCAAGGGTACACTCAGGAGCTACATCTTTAAGTATTACTGCAAATGATGAGGTTTGGGTTTCGACAACTGATGGGTTTATTCAGAAGTACAACGATAAAATAAATACGTTTGAAAATTATAATGTATTTATTAATTCTAAACCAACCATATCCTCGTGGATAGAAAAACTGTATGACACGGGAAGAGGTTTCTTTTTTATTGGGACATCTAACCAAGGTATAAAAACATTTGATATCAACACCCTTACTTACAAGGATATTTTAGTTACCAACCCTGATCAAACCCCAATTTATGCAAGAGATTTTATTGCTAAAGATGACGGTGAATATTGGATAGCTACAGAATCTGGTCTGTTCATTTACAACATAAAAACAGGCAAATACAGCAACCTACGCAATAAGTTTAACGATCCATATTCAATTTCAGATAACGCGGTATATACATTAGCCCGTGATAAAGAAGGTGGAATATGGGCAGGAACATATTTTGGAGGGGTAAACTATTATCCAAATCAATACACCTCGTTCGACAAATTCTTCCCTCAAGGTGGAAGCAACAGTTTAAGCGGGTATGCGGTTAGAGAGATTTGTAATGACAAAGAAGGTAATATCTGGATAGGTACTGAAGATGGGGGTCTAAATAAATTGAACCATAAAACAGGAGTTTTTGAGCATTTTAAGCCTACCGGAGATAAGTCAAGCATATCTCACACAAACATTCACGGGTTACTTGTTGTGGATGATGAGCTGTGGATTGGAACTTTTGAGCGCGGACTGGATGTAATGGATATAAAAACATCAAAAGTGATCAGACATTATCGTGCCGGACAAGCCCCAAATGAATTAAAAAGCAATTTTATTGAAAGCCTGCTTAAAACCCGTTCGGGCGAAATTCTTGTGGGCACATCATTTGGTTTGTACCGCTATAATAGAGCTGGCAATGATTTCACTTTGTTAAATGAGGTACCAGGGAACCTGCATTATTCAAATTTGATTGAAGATAACCATGGTACGATTTGGGCGAGCTCATTACGAGATGGCTTATACTTTTATAATCCCACCAACAGAACATCTGGCTATTACAAATACGAAGAAAACAACAAAAAAAGTTTAAGCTCCAATGCCATAAACAGCACGTTTGTAGATGCAAAGGGAGGATTGTGGGTGGCAACCGAAAATGGTTTAAATCAGTTTAACGAGAAGGAAAAAACCTTTAAGAGGTATAACAGCAAAAGCGGTTTTTTGAGTAATGTATTCTACAAAATTCTGGAAGATAAGAATAGTAATCTGTGGATAAGTACCTCGAGAGGCCTGGTATGCTTTAACCCTGCTACCAATCGAATTAAATCATACACGAAGGCAAATGGGCTTCTTAGTGATCAATTTAATTACAGCTCTGCATTTAAAGACACAAATGGCAGGATGTATTTTGGTAGTGTAAAAGGATTGATTAGCTACTTGCCAGATCAGTTTAGGCAAAATAAATTTGTCTCCCCGGTTTACATTACCGGTTTTCAGGTTTATAATAAAGAGATAGAGATTAATAAGAAGAATTCTCCTTTAAGTCGCTCCATTAATTTTACAGACGAGATTGAACTGGCTCATGACCAATCGACCATCAGTATAGATTTTGCCGCCTTGGGGTATACAGCACCGGAAATGACTGAATATACCTTTAAAATGGAAGGGCTGGATAAAAGCTGGACTTATTTAAAAACCAACAGAAAGGTATATTTTACAAACTTGTTTCCAGGCACCTATGTATTCAAGTTAAAGGCAGCAAACAGTAGCGGTGTGTGGAGCAACAAAGTTACTGACCTGAAGATCATTATAAAACCGCCGATATGGGCCAGTCCGCTTGCCTTTTTATTTTATGCCTTAGTAATTGCGGTGGCTATATACTATGCCATCCGTTATTATCATCAACGCATCAGCAACAAAAATAAACGCAAAATTGAATTGTGGGAATCGAAAAAAGAGAAAGAATTATATCATGCTAAGATTGAATTCTTCACATATGTTACTCACGAAATTCGCACTCCCCTAACTTTAATTAAAGGGCCGTTAGAGGAGGTAATGAAGAAAGCCGAAGAGATACCTGCTATTACAGACAACCTGGTGATCATGAAGAAGAATACCAATCGGCTAATTGAGTTAACGGATCAGCTACTTGACTTCAGAAAAACAGAAATTAAAGGGTTTAATCTCAACTTTGTAAACATTAATGTAAGCAAGTTACTGGAAGAAAATTGCCTAAGGTATAAATCTGCGATGGAACAAAAAAGGCTTAGGTTGAGCGTTAACCTACCAGAGAAACCACTTTATGCATATGCAGATCCTGAAGCGTTAAATAAAATACTAAGTAATTTGATTGACAATGCAGTTAAATATGCCTCTGAACAGATTGCTATTACTTTAAATTCAGATCTGGATAATTTTGATATCGAAGTAAAAAGCGATGGAGATCTTATTCCATTTAACATGCACAAAAAAATCTTTGAGCCATTCTATAGAATGGAAAGCAATAAAAATCAGAGAGGCACAGGAATAGGTTTACCATTAGCGCGCTCACTGGCGGAACTACATGAAGGAACATTGCAGCTCAGAACTGATGATGGTATTTGGAATGTATTTTCTCTTGTTTTACCTAAACATCATGAAAGGGAATTTAAAATAAATGACGACTTGTCAGATGAATTACAAGTAGTTAGAGAGGTTATATACGAGAATAAAAACATAGAATCGCCGGTTATTTTACTGGTTGAAGACAATATTGAGATCAGGGAATTTATAACAGATAAATTGATTAAAGATTTTCAGGTAATCCAGACTGGCAACGGAGAGGAAGCTTTGGATGTTTTAAAACAAAAAAGTATTCATTTAATTATTAGCGACATTATGATGCCGGTAATGGATGGTTATGAATTGTGTAAGGTAGTTAAAGACAATCTTGAATATACACACATCCCGATTATCCTGTTAACGGCAAAAAATACACTCCAATCTAAAATAGAAGGTCTGGAAGTTGGTGCTGATGCTTATCTGGAAAAGCCATTTTCTCCGGATCATTTGCTTACTCAGATTTCAAATCTGCTTGCCAGTCGAGATAAGATTAAGAATTACTTTGCAAGCTCTCCTTTGGTGCACATTAAAAGCATGGCATACAATAAGGCTGATGAAGCTTTTCTTGAAAAGTTAAATGAAATTATCAATAAAAACATTGACAATAAATCGTTGGATGTAGATCTGCTGGCAGATGCCATGAACATGAGCAGACCAACACTATACAGAAAGATAAAGGCGATCTCTAATCTTTCGCCACATGAACTGATTAATATAACAAGGCTTAAAAAAGCGGCAGAATTGTTAGTTGAAGGAAACTACAAAATATTAAAAATTGCTTCTATGACAGGGTTTAGCTCGCAAGCGCAATTTGGAAGGTGTTTTGTTAAACAGTTTGGAATGACCCCATCTGAATATGCAGGATCAAAACATTTGGTTAATAGTGAGGGTGTATCATAAATTTATGATACACCCTCAGCAATAATATCTTTCTGTACTACCTAAAAAGTATAAATGCAATAATCAAAGTGATTATAATATTAAAACCTTGAGCAATTAAAAAGGCATAGAAAGGTTTTTTACTGTTTTTACCGAACAGATCTGCAAAGTTGGTTTCTAATCCGATACTGGTAAAGGCCAGTACAAACCAAAGCCCCTGTAAGTTCTTTAAGCTACCTTTAACTTCTGCATTTACTTCTGGTGTAATGAAGAAAGAAAATAATAATGAGGCTGCAATAAAGCCGATTACAAATTTAGGGAAACGCTCCCAAATCACCTTAAGCGTCGGTTTACTTTCTTTATCTTTTCCGGCAGGGTGTTGGGTGTAAGTCCAGTATACTGAAATTGCAAATGCTGCAATTCCTAACAATACGTTCTGCGAGAACTTAACAATAGTACTGATTTTTAGCGCTTCCTCTCCTACCAAAGAACCTGATGCGACTACTGCTCCGGTTGTGTCTATACTACCACCTAACCATGCTCCTGTAACTGCCTGAGGGAAGTGAAAGTACGCCGCAATATATGGCATAAAGATCATCATAGGTATTGCTGTAATAAGCACCATAGATATCACATAAGATAGTTTTTTTGAATCGCCTTTAATGGCCCCAGATGTTGCTATTGCTGCTGATACGCCGCAAATAGAAACTGCACTTGAAATCATCATGGTTAGCTCATCATCTATCTTCATTTTTTTACATAGCCAAAATGCGAAATACCATACGGAAAGCACTACAACCAAAGCTTGGATCAGACCCAGAGAGCCCGCCTTTAATACATCTGAAAAGATTACACTTGTACCTAATAATACTAATCCTATTTTAACAAATAGCTCAGTAGATAAAGCTGATTTAAACCATTCCGGTAGTTTAAAAAAGTTACTGATTGCTAAACCAATAGCCAGACTAAAAATTACCGCTTCCAGATTTAATGCTTTAACCTGGCTATTGCCTGCAAGTACAAGCGCTATCATGGTTAAAACGTATACAGATGGAAAAGTTAGCACAGCACTTTTAACAGATTTACCTGTTAAAAAAGAGCCCAATGCTGCTATGATGATTACCAATATAAATTGCAATCCAATATATCCAAGGTTGGAAGCCGTAAGTACTGATGAGGTGAGATCGGCTATGCTGGACCAGTTAAATACTGGAACGGGCAATAACAGTCCGGAAAGCGTTAAAATAATTGTTAGGGCCCCAAGGATAACTACTACCCAATCTTCATGAATGTTTAGTTTTTTAATTTCTGACATTAGAATTTAGTTTGATTTGTGTATTTGTTTTGTTTTAAATTGAGATGGAAAAAATGTCTTTTAAAGCACGTTTTGCAGCATGATAGCCACACATTCCGTGCACCCCTCCTCCTGGAGGTGTTGATGAAGAACACAGATATAATCCCTTTGCAGAAGTTCGATAAGGTGAACTCCGTAAGGCAGGTCGCGTAAAGATCTGACCAAGGTCAATTACACCGCCATTAATATCTCCTCCTATATAATTTGGATTGTAAGCCTCCACTTGTGCAGTATTCATGGTATGTTTTGCCAATATCCTCTCTCTGAAACCGGGAGCAAAGCGCTCTATTTGTTTTTCAATAGTTTCAGTCATATCTGTTACCGATCCATTTGGCACATGACAATAAGCCCACGCTGTATGTTTCCCTTCTGGAGCCCTCGAGCTATCAAATAAACTTTGCTGCGCGAGTAATACAAAAGGTTTGTCGGCATGTTTACCCTGCCAGCTAAGCTTTTCGGATAAGGTAATTTCCTCCAGCGTATTACCAATATGTACCGTTCCCGCGCGGCGCGCCTCTTTTGCAGTAAAGGGAATGGCTTCATCTAAAGCCCAATCAACTTTAAAAACGCCCATTCCGTAGCGATATCTTTCCAATTGCCATTTATAAATGGAAGAAAACTTATGACCAGCTATTTGCAACAATTGCTTTGGTGTTACATCAAATAATACCGTTCTGGAAGAAGGCAATTCATCTAAAGATTTTATATAACGTCCCGTTTCAATTTTACCTCCTAAAGCAATAAAATAAGACGACAATGCATTTGCGATTTCTTTTGATCCTCCTACTGGGATGGGCCATCCTTTTAGATGTGCCGCAGCCATTAACACTAATCCTATTGCCGATGTGGTTAAGTTAGACAGGGGTTGAATGGAGTGTGCTGCCATTCCGGCCCATAATCCTCTTGCGGCTTTAGTTTTAAATCTTTTAGCTAAGAAAGTTGCCGATGTAAGTGCATTTAATCCAAATTTAGCCATAGCAACGGGGTGTTTAGGGAAATGCAAAGGCCCCAGAACATCAGATGCTATATCTGGCCAGTCTTTAACTAGTGGCTTTAATAATTTAAGATAGGCTTGCTCATCGTCGCCAAGCAATCTTGCGGTTTCTTCAATAGAACTACCCAGGACTGCTGCCGTACCGTCATCAAATGGATGAGCAGCAGCAAGATCTGGAAATGTATAAAACAATCCATAATCCTGAAGTGGAAGCGTGTTGAAAAATGGCGAGCCAATTGCAAGAGGATGAATAGCGGAACAAACATCATGTACAAAGCCAGGTAAGGTAAACTCGGCAGACCTTAATCCGCCTCCAATCTCATTCTTTCCCTCTATTATCAATACCGACAGGCCTTCCTGTTGTAATGCTATGGCAGCCGCTAAACCATTTGGTCCTGAACCAACCACTACTGCATCAAAATCTGGTTTTCCCACTATAATTTATTACTTACTTAATGATAATTTATTTTCGTTTAACAACCTTGTTACTGCATCGTGAAGGTAGGGATATTTGAATTTAAATCCATTCTTTTCCAAAACTGACGACACTACTCTTCTTCCTGAAAGGACAAGTTCTGCCTCCGTACCGATAAAAACAGCACCTATTTTTATAAATATAGCAGGGTTGGGTAACCCAAATGGAATGTTAACAGACTGTCTGATCGTTTTCATAAATTCTTTATTGGTTACCGGAAAAGGGCTGGCTGCATGAACAATTCCTTTAAAATCAGCATCTAAGATTGTATGTCTTATCAGATCCGTGAAATCCTGCTCGTGTATCCAGGTCATGTATTGGTTACCTGTGCCTATTTTGCCGCCTAGTCCAAATTTAGCCATATTCAGGAATGGTTTTAAAATACCACCATTTTGTTGCAAAACCATTCCTATTCTTAAAAACACTTTTCGTGTTTTTGGAGTATCATATTTGGTAAAAGCTTTCTCCCAGGCCTTGCAGACTTCCGGAGAAAAACCATTTCCTATAACTGAATCTTCAACTTTGAGTTCGTCGCCAGAATTTCCAAAAATAGCTACAGAACCTGCATTGATCCATACTTCAGGTGGTTTGTTCAATTCTCCTAATGCCTTTCCAATAATTAATGTTGCATCCACCCTCGAGTTGATGATTTCCTGTTTATTAGCTTTTGTGTAACGGCAGTTTACAGATCGCCCTACCAGATTAATTATAGCCTTGCTACCTTCCAGTTCCTTGGTCCAATTGCCTATGTTTTTGGCATCCCAAAGTACATATCTGATATTCAGTTCACCCTTCCTTATCGTTCTGGTCAGCACAACAATTTCATAATCAGGAAAAGCGTTTATTATTGCAGATCCTAAAAAACCCGTTCCGCCGGCTATAATTATTTTATTACTCATTGAATTTAAGGTTTAATATTCCTTTACTAAACTATATCGGCCTTCAACCAACGGATACTTTTTATCAGATCTATCTAACACTACATAAATAGAATCTCTAAATTCATTAATTCCGTTAAGAATAATTCTATTTGCCGTGGGCCTGCTGTAGTGCAACACTTGTGTTTCTTCTTTATGATTCTTGTTTTTATTCTGCAAATAAAGGATATGGTTCACTGTATCTGCTTTATAGAAAAAGTACCTGCGTTCTCCGGCCATACCGCCAACCTCCCATCTGGTTACCCCCAGGTCACGGTTTTTCTTTAGCTTGTCCAGCTGATCAGAATCTTGAGTATTTACCTGATTAAGTCTGTTATTCTTTTTATCATTCTTTACTCGGAGTGGAGAATAGCCGATCATGCGGTCGGCAATGGCACCACGATTGGTTTTATAGCTTAATGACGACCAACCTTCAAATGTTGCATCTTGCCAGCGTATTGAGTCTTGAGGAGTAAAAGGAACTACCTTGTTATTTAACCTGTATTCTGTTACGTTATAATAGCCTTTTGCTCCCGCTAATCCTGGAGTGCTCGGGATGTTATAATTGTTCCCGTTAAAAAAACCATATGCCCACAAACCAGCTGCAACTGGAACAAACAAGAAATTAAAAGTCCATTTTACACCTGCAGCGAGATTGCGCTGCCATTTTTCAGAGATAACCGGCTGATAACGGTAAGGTAAAATGTCTTTTTCATTCACCAGCAGATTCCAGATTTTAGGTAAATCATACCACACTATAAAAATACCAATAATGGCAAAATAAGCCGCGGGAACGGCTACACCAGCATCATAAGCATGGTTGGCAATACAGATGTTAAATGTTACCACAGCCGCTAGTGCTGCCCCCAAAGGAGAAGTTTTTCTATTTAACAACAACAGTCCGGGAAGGATTTCTGCAAATCCGAGGAATACAGTATACCAGAAAGAAACTCCAACATGCGACCAGTATAACTTCTTCTCTGCCATATCAATAAATGGTGTATTTAGCATCCCAACTGTAGGGAAAACCATTTGCATTGGAAAAGCTTTCTTTAACCCCCATCCAATCATCCCATAAGCCAGGCGATAACGTGCAAGTACCCTGATCCAGTAATAAAGCTTACTATATTCTGTGGATTTCTTATCCAGAGCAGTCCAGATCAATCCTCCAACAATGGACCCTGCAAATAGCAGAATCAAATTAATATAATTTAATAACCCAAACACCCCTTCTTCTGATTCTATGGTTACAATCTGCGGGGGCCAGAACGCTACTATGGCTTGAAAATCATGATAAGTGATCTTCGAAAATTTTAAAGCGAAAAGCTCCTCATAAAACTTTGGATAAGTGGGAATACACAAAAAAAGCATATACAAAAACCCTATCCGAAATGCTATTTTCTGATAGTTCTTCCATTTGCCGGTTTTAGGCGATTCTTTAACTACTTCCTGCTCTTGTTTGTCTGCTGCTGCTGTTTCTGCAGGAGCAGACAGGTTTATCTCTAATGTGGACATTTTAATTTCTTTTAAGTGACAATTAGATTTTTACAGGTTTACGGCGACCTTCGAACATCATATACTTCTTATTTATTTTGGCAAGAACCACATGTATAGAATCTCTGTTTTCGTTAATACCCGACAGTACTATTGTGGAATCATTTGGCCGCTCATACTTGAGTTGAAGCTTTTCATTCCGTTGATTTTTGTTCTTATTCTGTAATGAAAGCGTATGGTTTACAGTATCGGCATCATAGTAGAAGTAGTGGCGACCGGCATATCCTGCCAGTTCATAATTTCTATCAATATCTTTTTCATGAACTTCTTCGCCGCTCGACAAGTCTATCTTAACAGGGCGATTCACTTTAATGGTTAAAGTAGACCATTTTTCGAAAACCACATCCTGCCATCTGTTCGGATCAGTTTTGGAGTATGGTATAGTATCTTTATTTAATACAAACTCCTTTACATTATAATACCCAAATGCTTTACTTAAACCTGGTGTATGAGGTATCTTATAAGGATCATTTGTGTAATTATCATATGCTTTATAGGCAAAAAGTACAACGAAGGCCACAAATGCTATTTTTAATCCTTTCCGTGCATTTCTTAAGCGATTGTCAGTAAATTTTGGGATAAACTTATTGGCATAAGCCGGCGTTTCTTTAATGAGCAGATCATATAATCTGGGGATGTCGTATACAAATAAGAAAGTGGCTAAGAGCACAATAAAAGTACTTAGCGCCTGCTCACCTATATCATAAAATCCATTTGCTACTGCTACATTTCCTAAAAACCCAAATATTAGCCCCACACCAAACGTGACAGTCTTCCTGTTAAAAAGCAAGAAGGCTGCAAGTATTTCAACAAAACCTAAAAAAGATTCGTACTTAGGTGCTATACCTACCGTTTGGAAATAGATTTTCCAGGCAAAGTAATCTCCATAATTAGTCAGCAGATTACTTAACGAAGGATATGGCATTTGCAATGGAAAGAATTTAATAAAGCCATAGGTAACCAGTACAAACGCAAGGCGATATCTCACCAGCACTCTTAACCAATAATATAGCTTAGTATATTCCTTTCTGTTGCCATCTGCTTTACTCCAAATCACAGCACCTATGGCTGCAATAATTATAAATACTACCCAGTTTGCAAAACCTCCTATACCCCATTCGGCAATTTGATTATCAGAAAAAAACTGAGCTTGGTACTTGGTTAATTTAAACAGATCGTGAAAATGAAGGTGAAGCCAATTGATAGAGAATAGCTCTTTGTAGAACTTCCAGTCTATCGGAATGATCTGGATCACCAGGAAGATAAAGAAGAACCGGAACAAATTCTTTTCCCAGGATTTCCACTCCCGTGATTCCTTGTTTGGGTTGGTTGTTATTTTGCTCATAACAAATATATTTTAATGATGTTAAAATTTTAATTTCTGCCGTAGCCCGGGTTCTGAACCAATGATGGATCGGCAATGATCTCTCCTGCCGGTATTGGAAAAATGTATTTATTAGGATCATTCAGGTTCAGGACAGCAGGAGCTCTACCTGTTCTGACCAAATCAAACCACCTGAAAGGTTCCAGGGCAAACTCTACGCGCCTCTCATTTTCTATAGCCAACAATACTTCATCTTTATTAAGACTTGTGCTTATTTCAGGCACACTCGACCTAATCCTTACGGCATTTATATCTGCAATTGCTCCGCTTAAATCAGGTACTGTTTTAAGTACACGTGCTTCGGCCCTGTTAAGAAATAATTCGGCCGTTCTGATAATGTATCCAGCAGAAGTGTTAGTGGGATAAATACCACCTATAAATTGTCCTGCAGTATTTTTTACAGAAAGGATTTTACGATCGCCGCCAACAGCAGGATCGTTCAAAAGATTATGAATTACTGCTTTTGGTTCAAGTGCCCTGTTACTGGTATTCCATTGAGAATAACCCGCATTAACATCATTTACACTGTAAGAAAGTTCTAATACAGACTCTGAAGTTCCCGCAGCAAGATTAAAAGGTTTAATCAACTTATATCCGGGATTTGCCAAAACAGTATTGATATCGGCTTCGGCCTCATTATATTTTTTCTGATATAGGTAAAGTCTGGCTCTTAAAGAAATTGCTGTTAACTTGGTTATCCTGTTCCTCACAATAGTAGTAGGTAACAGGGGTTCTGCCTTGTTTAAATCTTCGAGTACCTGAGCAAACACTTCAGCCTGTGTACTTTGCTTAACGCCTAATTTATCAGCTACCACATTAGTTGGTGTTAAAAATATCTGCACATTTCCAAACACACGGGCAAGATCAAAATAAGATAAAGCCCTAATGGCGTAAGCCTCACCTAACAGCTGATTTTTAAGATCATTACCAAGTTTATTATCTGTTACCAATGGCACCTTTTCAATAATATGATTGGTGCGGTTAATGGTGTTGTAGAAGTTTCCCCAGTAGGTAGATAAGAATGCAATATCTGACCTCAGATCATAATTGATTACATTCAAATCCGTTTGGGCATTGTTTAGTGATTTAATGTCTCCACCAGATTGAAGTATTGTATTCTGGAAAGCGCTTCCATAATTAAGACTTGCCAATCCGCGATAAGCTCCCCTTACGGCAGCTTCTGCTGATGATCTGTCATAGATTGTAGTTTCATCAGGTATGGTATCGTATGGCGAAACCTCTAAATATTTCTTGCAAGAGAACAGCGATGAACTGATCAGCAACAAAAATAGGAGTGTTTTATTTTTAGTATTCATGATTCTAGTATTAAAATGAGATGTTGGCTCCAAACTGAATTCCTCTTGGTTGCGGTGGTGTGGCTGTATCCAAACCGTCAAGATTCTGGCCTGCACTACCCGAACTTTCCGGACCGGCACCCGAATACTTTGCCTTAAGCC
>NZ_CAMLHF010000114.1 GCF_946479715.1 uncultured Pedobacter sp.
TGTATACGATCCAAACAGAGAGGTCAGCGAATCGGAGATTGGTCTTGCAGGCAATAATACTACAGCTGGTGATATTAAATTTAGTACCCTTGGTTATGGCCTGACCTATATAATAAATTCGAGATTTAAACTTACATTGTACAATGAGCACGTTGTTAACGATGCGACTAAGTTGCCAGATTATACGGCCGACTTAAAAGATGATGTATTTACTACCAGATTACAGTATCGCTGGTAAATAATTAAAATTATTAGTGTTTAAAATGAAGAATAAAATAGATGTACTTCAGGACAAAATAAAAAAAGCGAATGAAGGTGGTGGTGCAGCGAGGATTCAAAGTCAACATAAAAAAGGCAAACTAACTGCCAGAGAGCGAATCCATTTTTTATTAGATGAAAATTCCTTTGAGGAAATTGGCATGATGGTAACCCATAGAAGTGTCGATTTTGGAATGGAACGTGAAAAATATCTAGGAGACGGTGTTGTAACGGGTTATGGAAACATAAATGGCCGACTGGTTTATGTGTTTTCACAGGATTTTACTGTTTTTGGCGGTTCTCTTTCTGAAACACATGCCGAAAAGATCTGCAAAATAATGGACATGGCCATGAAAAATGGAGCTCCACTAATTGGCTTAAATGATAGTGGTGGCGCAAGGATACAAGAAGGTGTGGTTTCATTGGGTGGTTATGCTGATATATTTTATAGAAATGTTCAGGCATCAGGGGTTATCCCTCAGCTTTCAGCGATAATGGGGCCTTGTGCGGGGGGAGCAGTGTATTCGCCTGCCATTACCGACTTTATTTTAATGGTAGAAAATACCTCGTACATGTTTGTTACAGGGCCAAATGTTGTTAAAACGGTAACCCACGAAGAGGTAAGTTCCGAAGAACTTGGTGGTGCATCTACTCATGCTACAAAATCGGGTGTAACTCATTTTGCCTGTTCAAATGAATTAGATGCCATCAATCATGTTAAGAAATTACTGAGTTACATGCCTCAGAATTGTGAAGAGATTCCATTGCAATTGCCGTATACTTTAACTGATGAAGGCCGTTTATCTCTTAATGGCATTATGCCCGAGAATTCGAATCAGCCTTATGATGTAAGGTCAGTAATAAGCGAAGTGGCCGATACGGACAGCTTTCTTGAGGTACATAAAGATTATGCAGAAAATATTGTGGTCGGATTTATCCGTTTGGCAGGGAGAAGTATAGGTATTGTTGCCAATCAGCCCGCTTACCTTGCTGGCGTATTGGACAATCATGCTTCAACAAAGGCCGCCAGATTCGTACGCTTTTGCGACTGCTTTAACATTCCATTGCTTGTTTTTGAAGACGTTCCCGGCTTTCTGCCTGGTACAGATCAGGAATGGAATGGAATTATTACCAATGGTGCTAAATTATTATATGCTTTTAGTGAAGCAACTGTACCTCGTATTACTGTAATTACGAGAAAAGCCTATGGTGGTGCTTATGATGTAATGAACTCAAAACATATTGGAGCCGACTTAAACTATGCATGGCCTACTGCTGAAATTGCAGTTATGGGTGCAAAAGGTGCTGCTGAAATAATTTTCAAGAAGGAAATTACCAGTGCGGAGCATCCTGAAGAAAAATGGCTGGAGAAAGAAAAGCTCTATTCAGATATTTTTGCTAATCCTTACAGAGCCGCAGAACGTGGCTTTGTAGATGAGGTTATAGAACCTGCCCAAACCCGATCCAAACTAATAAAGGCATTCAAAATGTTAGAGAATAAAGTTGTAAATAGGCCTCGTAAAAAACACGGAAACATCCCTTTATAAATGAAACTTAGTCGTACTGATGTGCTATTGATGGCCTTTTGTACAGGGCTTATCGTAGCTAATATTTATTATTGCCAACCTCTTGTGATTTTAATTGCTAAAGAGTTTGGTTTAACGGAGAGTCATGCTGGTAAAATCACCTACCTAACACAGGCTGGCTATGCCCTGGGGCTATTTCTATTAGTCCCATTGGGGGATATGTTTGAAAGGAAGAAACAAATACTTTTAATAACATGTCTTGCTATTGGGGCATTGCTGTTAGCAGCTTTTGCTCGCTCTTTCTTATTATTGGAAATTGCTTGTGTATTAATTGGCGCAAGCTCCATTATTCCTCAGCTTATTTTACCAATGGCGGCAAATCTTAGTTCAGACGAAGATCGCGGTCATACGGTAGGTATAATTATGAGCGGCTTACTTATCGGCATCCTTGCATCAAGAGCAGTTAGTGGAAGTATAGGATTTTTATGGGGATGGAGAACAGTTTATTTTATGGCTGCTAGCATATGTCTGCTTTTATTACTGCTTATGGCCAAACGGTTTCCACAAAGCAGACCGTCATTTAAAGGGACTTATAATGAGTTAATGTCGTCAATGTGGCATTATATAAAAACTGAACCTGTACTGCGCGAAGCTTCCATTATAAACTTTCTAGCTTTCTCTATACTTAGCGCGTTCTGGACAACCATGGTATTATTCCTTGCCAATCCTCCGTTTAATCTTCAAACATTACAGATAGGCCTTTTTGGCATTGCAGGTGCTGCAGGAGCTTTAGCCGCGCCATTAGTTGGTAAGTTTAGCGGCGGACTAAACCCACGTAAAAATTTGTTTGTCGGTTTAATTTTGCAACTACTTAGCATTGCCGCCTTTTATTTTACCGGCAGTCACCTTTACTTATTTGTAGCTGGTATAATTTTAATAGATATTGGTCAGCAAGCTATTCATGTAACCAATCAAACCCGGATCTATGCTATACTACCGGAAGCTCGTAATCGTTTAAACACTGTGTTCATGTCTGTAAGCTTTGTTGGAGCATCTTTTGGTTCCGCCTTAGGTTTATGGCTTTGGGAACAGGGTAAGTGGCCACTATTCTGCTGGGGATGTGGTGCCGTTATTGTTCTAAACATTTGCATATACAAGTTTTATAGTGGTAAAATAAAGAATAAGATTGATGCAGGAAATTCAAATTGAACAAATCAGACCTGATTTAACCTGGAGGATAAGACATGAAGTTATGTACCCAGACTTACCTCTTGATGCTATAAAATTGTCTAATGACGATGAAGGAATCCATTTTGGATTGTTTGCAAATAACCAATTAACTTCTGTAGTTTCTTTATTCAATTCGGGCAATGTCTATCAATTCAGAAAATTCGCAACAATCGCGGAGTCGCAGGGAAAAGGATATGGATCATTATTATTGGATCATATAATCACCTTTGTTAAAACTTTTGGAGCAATAAAGCTATGGTGCAATGCACGTGTTTCGGCCATTCCTTTTTACAACAAATTCGGCTTCGTGCAAACGGACAAATTTTCTACCAATAACGGCATCGACTTTGTCATTATGGAGTTAGAACTCAATAATTAACTTGGTGCTTAGGCAGTAGTTTCTATATTTGTTTAGAATAAAAAATATACAATGGCAAAGAAAAAAGAAGATAAAAAGAAGCACGTAAGTGTAGTAAATAAAAAATCGCTTCAATTTTTTGAAAAATATATCAATAACCCATCCCCAACAGGCTTCGAATACCCTGGTCAAAAATTATGGCTAGATTATTTAAAGCCATATATAGATGAAAGTTTCATCGATAATTACGGAACTGCAGTTGGTGTGATTAACCCAAAAGCAGATTTCAAAGTAGTTATTGAAGCTCATGCCGATGAGATTTCCTGGTTTGTGAATTATATCACTCCAGATGGCTTAATTTATGTAATCCGTAACGGAGGATCAGATCATCAGATAGCCCCATCTAAACGCGTAAATATCCATACCGACAATGGTTTGGTTAAAGCCGTATTTGGATGGCCTGCTATCCATACCCGTGGCGCCGGCGAAAAGGAAGAAGCTCCGGCATTAAAAAATATCTTCCTTGACTGCGGATGTACATCTAAAGAAGAAGTTGAAAAACTTGGTATTCATGTAGGTTGTGTAATTACCTATGAAGATGAGTTTATGGTATTAAACGACCGCTATTATGTTGGCCGTGCATTGGATAACAGAGCCGGCGGTTTTATGATTGCTGAGGTTGCCAGACTGCTTCAGGAAAATAAAAAGAAATTACCTTTTGGGCTTTACATTGTAAACTCGGTACAGGAAGAAATTGGATTAAGAGGAGCTGAAATGATAGCTCACAGAATTAAACCTAACGTAGCTATAATTACTGACGTTACTCATGACACCACCACCCCAATGATCAATAAGATCACACAGGGAGATTTGGCTTGTGGTAAAGGCCCGGTAGTTTCTTATGCCCCCGCTGTTCAAACAAATTTAAACAAATTGCTTATTGAAACAGCTGAGAAGAATGATATCCCTTTCCAACGTCAGGCATCATCCCGCTCAACTGGTACAGATACTGATGCTTTTGCCTATTCTAACGGAGGCGTTCCATCTGCATTAATTTCTTTGCCTTTAAGATATATGCATACTACGGTTGAGATGATTCATAAAGAAGATGTTGACAATGTGATCAACCTCATTTATCATTCTTTATTGAACATTAAAAAAGATCACGATTTTACTTATAAGAAGTAATTCTGAATAACTTGATTTTTAAGAGGGTGTATCACAGTCATGATGCACCCTCTTTCTTTTGTTTGTATTTCGGGTGCTTTTCTTACTTTTATAAAAACTATCTTTTCCTATGAGTGATCAATCTGCAAAATTTACAGAAAAAATTAAGGCCTCTTATACCCCAAGTGGTTCGTACATATATCTCGGAGCAGGTATTCTGGATGGACAAGTAATCGCCGAAGCTGAAGTTAATTTGTCTTTAAAAATGATGAATAGGCATGGACTTGTTGCAGGAGCAACAGGCACAGGAAAAACCCGAACATTACAACTGCTATCAGAACAACTGTCTGATGCAGGTGTACCAGTGTTTATGCTTGATGTAAAAGGTGATTTATCAGGGCTTAATCAACCAGGGCCAATCAATCCAAAAATAGAGGAAAGAGCAGGTCAACTCGGCAAGCCTTTCAATCCTTCAGGATTCCCTGTAGAGATTTTTTCCTTATCTGGCAAATTAGGTGCTCAAATGCGAGCCACTGTTCTTGAATTTGGACCTACTCTGCTGTCTAAAATCCTTGATCTAAATGATACACAGGCAGGCGTTTTAGCTGTGATCTTTAAATATGCTGATGACAGCAAACTACCAATTATTGACCTTAATGATCTTAAAAAATTGGTTTCATATCTGGCCGAAGGACAGGGTGCTGAAGAGATTAAAAGTTCGTATGGTAAAATATCCACTGCCACCTCAGGAACAATCTTAAGAAAGATCGTTACCATTGAACAGCAGGGACTGAGTGCTATGTTTGGCGAACGCTCATTTGATATCGAAGATCTTTTTACCAAAACCGACGGTAAAGGAGTAATTAGCTTACTCAATATCTCCGATGTACAAAATCAGCCTGTACTTTACTCTACCTACCTGTTAAGTTTACTCGCAGAGATTTTTTATAACATGCCAGAGGTTGGAGATTTAGATAAACCCAAATTGGTTTTCTTTTTTGATGAGGCGCATTTATTATTTAAAAATTCGTCAAAAGCTTTTCTGGAACAGATAGAAACTATTATCAGATTAATCAGATCAAAAGGCATAGGCGTATTTTTCTGTACTCAAGCCCCAAGTGATGTGCCTGAGAGTGTATTATCTCAACTAGGAAATCGTGTTCAGCACGCTTTGAGAGCTTTTACACCTAATGATGTCGATGCGCTTAAAAAGACGGTAAATACTTATCCAAGATCTGAATTCTATGAGATCGATAAAATGCTGACTTCACTGGGAACCGGGCAAGCTTTAATAACAGTATTGAACGAAAAAGGTATCCCTACAGAAGTGGCAGCAACTATGCTTACGCCACCAAGGGCAATCATGGGGCCACTCAGTGCCGCAGATTATAATAATCTTGTCCAATCAAGTGAGCTTACTGCCAAATACCAGGAATCAATTGATCCTGAGAGCGCCTATGAAATCTTAACTAAACGTGTTAATGATAAATTAACCGAGGAAGAAGAAACAAAACAAGAAGAAGCCCCTAAAAAAGGTGAGAAGAGTTTAGTTGAACAAGTAATGGGTGCAACTATAACCAGACAGATAGGAAAAGAAATAGTGCGGGGATTATTTGGTATGCTTACAGGGAAAAAACCTCGCAGCAGCGGCGGAAAGGGAATATTTGGATTTTAACTACCTCTATATCCATGTGATACATAGAGAAGCGTTATCAGACTAATGAAAAAACTATCTTACTTTTTACATTGAATATAAATTGAATCATTATTTTCGCTGCATGAAAAAACCTACCTTATTAATATTAGCAGCTGGTATGGCAAGTCGCTATGGCAGTATGAAACAGATTGATGGCTTTGGCCCCAATGGAGAAACAATTATTGATTATTCTATATACGATGCAATTAAAGCTGGATTCGGCAAAGTAGTCTTCATCATCAAAGAAGAATTTGTCGAAAACTTTAAAGCCATATTTGAACCTAAACTTAATGGTAAAATTGAAACTGATTATGTGTTCCAAAATTTCGATTTGAAACAATTTGGCATAGAAGAAGAAATTTACCGTGAAAAACCGTGGGGAACTGCTCATGCTATTCTATCTGGCAGAAACGCCATTAAAGAGCCTTTTTGCGTAATCAACGCAGATGACTATTATGGTTATGATGCGTTTAAAAAAATGGTAGACTTTTTAAATAATGAGGCAACTGACAGCAACTATTCTATTGTTGGTTATCAAATTGGGAAAACGCTATCTGATTTTGGATCTGTATCTCGTGGGGTTTGCAAAACCAATGAGGCTGGATTCCTTGAAGAGATTACTGAACGTACTCAGGTTTATAAAAAAGATGGTGGAATTGTATATGAAGAAAATGGTTCTGAATATCCATTAGAATATAACACCCCGGTTTCAATGAACTTTTGGGGCTTTACTCCGGCTGTCTTTAAATTAACTGAAGACTTATTTAGAGTATTTGCTTTAGAAAATAAAGACAAGCCAAAAGCTGAATTCTTTATCCCTTTGATTGGCGAAAATCTTGTAAAAAGTGGTGCAGCCTCTTTCAAAGTTATACCTACAGATAGCCAGTGGTTTGGAGTAACTTATAAAGAAGATAAGCCTTTTGTACAGGAATGTATAGATCAGCTAGTAAAAGATGGGACTTATCCTGAGAACCTTTGGAACTAGTTAAGCAATAAAAAAAGCCCCTTGGTAAATTACCAAGGGGCTTTTTTTATTGCTTAAAGACTATTTTTTATCGTCTTTAACTTCTTCAAAATCAACATCAGTAACGTTATCGCCACCATCAGCTGACTGAGCGCCATCTTGAGCTTGGGCACCACCTTCAGGTTGTGCACCGTCTTGTCCTGATTTATACATCTCTTCTGAAGCTGCATTCCATGCATTTTGCAATTCTGCTTGTGCTGTGTCAATATCAGCAAAGTTTCTTGCAGCATGTGCATCTTTAAGTTTTTTCAAACCTTCTTCAATAGGAGCTTTTTTATCAGCAGATAGTTTTTCTCCGAATTCTTTTAATTGTTTCTCAGTTGAGAAAATTAAAGCATCAGCACCGTTGATTTTTTCTGCTTCTTCTTTAGCAGTTTTATCAGCTTCTGCATTTTTCTCAGCTTCATCTTTCATTCTTTTGATCTCTTCATCAGTTAAACCTGAAGAAGCCTCAATACGAATCTTTTGCTCTTTACCAGTTGCTTTATCTTTAGCACTTACATGCAAGATACCATTTGCATCAATATCAAATGCCACTTCAACCTGAGGAACTCCACGAGGTGCTGGTGGAATACCATCTAATATAAAACGACCAATAGTACGGTTTTGAGCCGCCATAGGACGCTCTCCTTGTAAAATATGGATCTCTACTGAAGGTTGATTATCAGCTGCTGTAGAGAAAGTTTCTGCTTTTTTAGAAGGTATGGTTGTGTTAGCTTCAATTAATTTAGTCATTACACCACCCATTGTTTCAATACCTAAAGAAAGAGGTGTTACATCTAATAACAATACATCTTTAACTTCTCCGGTTAAAACACCGCCTTGAATTGCAGCACCTATAGCTACTACCTCATCAGGGTTTACACCTTTAGATGGTTCTTTACCAAAGAAAGCTTTTACTGCTTCCTGGATAGCTGGAATACGTGTAGAACCACCAACTAATATAATCTCATCGATATCACTTGTTTTTAAACCTGCATTTTTCAAAGCTGATTTACAAGGATCAATTGTACGTTTAATTAAATCGCCAGCTAATTGCTCAAATTTAGCACGGGTTAATGTTCTTACCAAGTGCTTAGGTCCTGTTGCATCAGCAGTGATGTATGGCAAGTTGATCTCAGTTGAAGTTGTGCTTGAAAGCTCAATTTTAGCTTTCTCAGCAGCCTCTTTAAGACGTTGTAAAGCCATTGGATCCTGGTGAAGATCCATGCCGTTTTCATTTTTAAATTCAGCAGCTAACCACTCGATAATGATATGATCAAAGTCATCACCACCCAGGTGAGTATCACCATCTGTAGATTTTACTTCAAATACACCATCACCTAATTCTAATACAGAAACGTCATGAGTACCACCACCGCAGTCAAACACAACAATTTTCATATCCTTGTGTGCTTTATCTAATCCATAAGCTAAAGCAGCTGCAGTTGGCTCGTTAATAATACGTTTAACAGTTAAACCTGCAATTTCTCCAGCTTCTTTTGTTGCCTGACGTTGAGCGTCATTAAAATAAGCAGGAACAGTAATAACCGCTTCAGTTACTTCATGACCTAAGAAATCTTCTGCAGTTTTTTTCATTTTCTGCAAAATCATCGCAGAAATTTCTTGTGGTGTATATTTACGGTCGTCAATTTCAACCCTTGGAGTATTGTTATCACCTTTAACTACCTTATAAGGTACACGTGATGATTCTTTAGAAACTTCAGCAAAACTGCTTCCCATAAAGCGCTTTATTGAAGATATTGTTTTTGTTGGGTTAGTAATTGCCTGACGCTTTGCCGGCTCGCCTACTTTACGCTCACCATTTTCTGCAAAAGCAACAATGGAAGGTGTAGTGCGTTTACCCTCGCTGTTGGCTATAACTACAGGTTCGTTACCTTCCATTACGGCTACGCAAGAGTTTGTTGTTCCTAAGTCTATACCAATAATTTTTGACATGCTATTTTATCTATGTTTATGTTTATGAAATCTTATTATTTACATCTGTTCAACAAGCAATGTGCCAATAGGGTTTTGGCAGAAAAAATAGTTTTTCTGTAAGATTTTCAATATAAAATTGTCCGAATTACATCATAAAAATGTGACAGTATGACAGAATGCTGTTACATTTCGTCTTTCAAGAGTCTTTCCAAGTGATGATAACCAATTCCAAAATAAGTCTTAGTCTGCTGTATCTGAGCTAGTATTTCGGTTTTTCTACTCTTAGCAATCTCTCCTTTTATACCAACCACCAAAACATTCTTTGGAGTATGAACATCCGAAATGAATTCGAATATTTTAGTTTTATACCCAAAATACTCCAATACCAATGCCCTGATCCCGTCAGTTATCATTTCTGCCTGGCGCTCCATGAATATTCCATATTTAGTTAAAAAAGAAACATCGTTTTTAGCTTTACCTTTTTCCATTTCTCTTCTGATCTGTTTATGACAGCAAGGTGCAACAACAATTAATTCTGCTTTAGTCTTTATTCCTTTATAGATCGCATCATCAGTAGCCGTATCACAAGCGTGTAAGGCTATTAACAAATCAATTGAATCAGTATTATAATTATCGATGGTGCCTTCCACAAAACACAATTGATTAAAGTTCGATTTTTCAGCAATGCTATTGCATAACTGTACCATGTCTTCTCTAAACTCAACGCCTACCATATTCACATTTTGATTAAGTACATTATGCAAATAATCGTAAAGGGCAAAAGTAAGGTACCCCTTACCCGATCCCATGTCCACAACATTTCGGACTTTAGCATCTGGCAGTTCTTTAATCAAAGAACTTAAAATTTCAATATACTGATTAATCTGTCTGTACTTATCCTGAGAATTTTTGAACACATTCCCCTCTTGATCCGTAACCTTTAGCTCTTGTAAATAAGTTTTCCCAGCTGGCTTTATAATTCTTTTCTTCTCTTTATCATGGGCCAAACTTGGTTTGATATTAGAAGCATTTTGTCTTCCCCTTAAAGAAATGGTTCCCTTTTTCCCATGCTCTACAATTATTTCTTTATTAGTGGTGAAAAGGGTGCAGATTCTAAAATCATTACTGATCAAATTCTTAATTAAATCAGTACCATCCTGTATGCTTAAATTCTTAAATATATCCCGGGTTTTATAACGATAATTAAAAGAAAGCATCTCAACTCGCTTAATCTTTACTCTTCGAACATAGATATTCTTAAGTTCTTTTTCATTGCCCTGGTAATTTCCTAAAGATGCTTTTAGAAATAGATTTAAAGAAATACTTTCTGATAATTGATCCAGAAATTGCTGGATACTAAGTTGATTCGACATGAAATATTATTACGATACAAAGATAGTTTTTGAAAAGCAAAAAAAAAGTCGGTTCAAATTGAACCGACTCTTATATTCTGATTGGGGAATATTATTCTCCTTTATCTTCTTTTGTTTCTTCAGCAGCTGGTGCTTCTTCTACAACTTCTTCGGCCTTAACCTCTTCAGCTTTAACTTCTTCTGTTTTTGCTGCAGGAGCATCAGATTTTTTAGCTTTGCTTCTACCACGACGAGTAGTTTTCTTTTCAGCTGAATCTGCTTCTTTGCCGTACACTTCGTTATAATCAACTAATTCGATTAATGCCATTTCAGCATTATCACCTAGACGATTGTTTAACTTAATGATCCTGGTGTAACCACCTGGACGGCTAGCAACTTTCGCCGCAACATCACGGAACAATTCAGTAACAGTTTCTTTATCTTGTAAGTAACCGAAAACAATACGACGAGAGTGCGTAGTATCAGTTTTTGATTTTGTGATAAGAGGTTCAACATACATACGCAAAGCTTTCGCTTTTGCTAAAGTTGTTGAGATTCTCTTATGTTTAATTAACGATGAAGCCATGTTAGCCAACATCGCCTTACGATGTGAATCTGTTCTTCCTAAGTGATTTACTTTTTTACCGTGTCTCATTTTTAAATTTATTCAGTGTATACCGTCTCTATGAAATTAATCTGAGGGAATTATACACTATTAACAATATTATAATTTATGCTTGTAGCCTATTATTCCTCGTCCAATTTGAACTTAGACAAGTTCATTCCAAAAGATAAACTTTTAGATTTAACAAGCTCTTGTATCTCTGTTAAAGATTTTTTACCGAAGTTTCTGAATTTTAACATATCAGCAACATCATAAGAAACCAAATCAGCTAAAGTACGAATATCAGCTGCTTTTAAGCAATTCAATGCACGAACTGATAAATCTAAATCAACTAATTCAGTTTTTAAGATCTTACGCATATGCAAGATTTCCTCATCAACTTCCTTAGTTTCTTCTTTAGCTTGAGATTCTAATACCAAATTCTCATCAGAGAACAACATGAAGTGCTGGATTAAGATCTTAGCAGCTTCTTTTAGTGCCTCTTCAGGATGAATAGATCCATCAGTAGAGATATCTAATATTAATTTTTCGTAATCTGTCTTTTGTTCAACACGATAGTTTTCAATCGTATATTTTACATTTTTCATTGGAGTGAAAATCGAATCTATCGCTATAACTCCAACTACAGCATCATTAATTTTGTTCTCTTCTGCTGGTACATAACCACGTCCTTTATTAATGGTCAATTCCACCTCTAAAGTAACAGATTTCTCCATGTTACAGATAACGAAATCTGGATTAAGAACCTCAAAGTTATTAGAGAATTTAGTAATGTCTCCTGCAGCAAATTGCTCCTGGCCATTTACTACAATAAAAACCTTCTCAGAATCGCCTGAATCACCAACTTTTTTAAAACGCACTTGTTTTAAATTAAGAATGATTTCGGTCAAATCCTCTACAACACCTTTCATTGTAGAAAACTCATGAGATACGCCAGAAAAACGAATACTTGTAATGGCATAACCTTCTAAAGAAGAAAGTAATATTCTTCTTAGGGCATTACCAATTGTTACACCGAAACCGGGCTCTAAAGGACGAAATTCAA
The DNA here is from genome assembly GCF_946479715.1 of uncultured Pedobacter sp. The sequence continues at coordinate 12,202 of NZ_CAMLHF010000114.1, forward strand.
ATATACCATCGAAATCAGTTGATTTCTGCATGATTACCTTATCGGGTTTCTGAAATGCTAAAATTGCCATTTATAATGTTTTTAGATCGTTATTAAAATTATGCAACGTAAAAAATTAATTGCCCGTAGGCAATTAATTAAATATATTACTTAGAGTATAACTCTACTATAAGGTTTTCTTTGATGTTTTCTGGTATCTCATCACGATTAGGATAAGCTAAAAATTTACCAGTTAACTCATTCGCATTCCAATCTAACCAATTGAATTTATTGATTACTCTTCCTGCTACAGAATTAGTGATTGCTTCTAATGTTTTTGATTTCTCGCGAACTGCAACAACATCTCCAGCTTTTAATTGATATGAAGGGATATTTACTACTTCACCGTTAACTGTTACGTGTTTATGGCTAACTAACTGACGAGCAGCTGAACGTGTAGTAGCAATACCTAATCTGTATACTGTATTATCTAAACGAGCCTCTAATAATTGCAATAAGTTATCTCCTGTAATTCCTTCGCGAGAAGACGCTTTGGTAAACAAGTTACGGAACTGACGCTCCAATACACCATAAGTATATTTAACTTTTTGCTTTTCCATTAATTGAACTGCGTATTCAGATTGTTTTCCTCTTCTTTTTGAGGCACCGTGCTGCCCAGGAGGATAATTTTTTCTATCTAATACTTTATCAGGGCCGAAAATTGGCTCTCTGAATTTACGCGCGATTTTGGACTTTGGTCCTGTATATCTTGCCATTGCTTTTTGTTTTAAAGTATCATGCAACCTGAAGCTGCAGACTCTTAGCTTTAAAAATTAATAAATTAAACTCTTCTCTTCTTAGGAGGACGACATCCATTGTGTGGAAGCGGCGTAATATCTTTGATAGAGGTTACTTCGATACCTGAAACCTGCAATGTTCTAATTGCAGACTCACGACCTGAACCTGGACCTTTAACAAAAACTTCTACTTTACGTAGACCTAAATCAAATGCTACTTTACCGCAATCAGATGCAGCTTGACCTGCTGCATATGGAGTGTTCTTTTTAGAACCCTTGAATCCCATTTTACCTGCAGAAGACCATGAAATCGTTTGACCGTTGTTGTTTGTCAAGGTAACAATGATATTGTTAAAAGTAGCATTGATGTGGGCCTGACCAACAGGCTCAATAACAACAATACGCTTTTTGGTAACTTTTTTACTCTTAGCCATAATTATTATTCAGTACTAATTTTTATTTAGTAGCTTTTTTCTTGTTCGCAACTGTTTTTCTCTTGCCTTTACGTGTACGAGAGTTGTTTTTAGTACGCTGACCACGCACAGGTAAACCTTTTCTGTGACGTAAACCACGGTAACAACCAATGTCCATTAAACGTTTGATGTTTAATTGAACCTCTGAACGTAAAGCTCCTTCAACTTTTACGCCGTCGTTTATAATGGTACGGATTGCTGATAATTCATCATCAGACCAGTCCTGTACTTTTTTGCTTAAATCGATACCTGCCTCAGTTAATATACGTTGTGCAGTTGATCTACCTATTCCGAAGATATAAGTTAATCCAATTTCGCCTCTTTTGTTTCTTGGTAAATCAATACCTGATATCCTTGCCATATTTGTACTAAATGTTTGATTATTTGATTAAACGACAGATTGAGTAACCTGTACATTCAATCCAATCATACTTCAATAATTTCTTAACCTTGACGTTGCTTAAACTTAGGGTTTTTCTTGTTTATAACGTAAAGTTTACCTTTACGACGAATAACCTTGCAATCAGCACTACGTTTTTTAATTGATGACCTAACTTTCATTTTATTTATATCTATAAGTAATCCTGCCCTTTGATAAATCGTAAGGCGACATCTCTAATTTTACTTTATCTCCGGGTAAAATTTTGATGTAGTGCATCCTCATTTTCCCCGAAATATGAGCTATTATCTCATGTCCATTCTCTAGTTCAACTCTGAACATGGCATTCGATAATGCTTCTTTTATTACACCGTCTTGTTCAATTGAGGCTTGTTTAGCCATATAATATTGATTTTTACTTAATTAGCTGCTATTAAACAGGGTTGCAAAATTAAATAAAAAATTTTAATTATTTACTTTTTTTCTATTAAAACTTCTTCAATTAAAGAAAAGGTTGATAAAACATCTGCTTTCCCCTTTTTTACAGCCACTGTATGTTCAAAATGTGCAGAAGGTCTATTGTCATTACTGGTTACTGTCCAGCCATCAGACCAAAACTTCACTCCGGCAGTGCCGGCATTTATCATTGGTTCTATTGCTATAACCATCCCCTCTTCCAGCTTAATCCCACTACCACGTTTACCGTAGTTAGGAACCTCTGGTTTTTCATGCAATTTAACCCCTACTCCGTGCCCTACCAGCTCCCTTACTACACCAAAACCATTCTTCTCTGCCAGGTCCTGAACAGCGAAACCAATATCACCAATTCTGGAACCTACAACTGCCTTTTCTACAGCCAGTCGTAAACACTCCTGAGTTACTTCAACCAACATCTTCTTCTCTGCACTTACTTCTCCAATTGAAAATGTATATGCCGAATCACCAAAATAGTTGTTCTTAATAACCCCGCAATCCACTGAGATAAGATCACCTTCCTGAATCACATAATCACTCGGAAATCCATGAACAACTTGTTCATTGGGTGAAATACAAAGCGAATACGGAAAGCCGTTATAATTCAAAAAAGCAGGTATTGCGCCATGATCCTTAATAAAAGTCTCAGCCAGCTGATCTAACTTTTTGGTTGTAACACCTGGCTGAATAACTTTTGCTACTTCAGCTAGTGTTTTCGACACCAGCAAAGAGCTTTCTCTTATTAATTCTATCTCCTCAAGGGATTTATAATAGATCTTAGACATTCTTTCTTCTACTATATCACTGCATTGCTTCCGCTAGCAGCAGGAATTCCTGTTCTTCCAGTAACGCGACCTGTTTTCATTAATCCATCATAATGACGCATTAACAAATAACTTTCGATCTGTTGCAATGTATCCAAAACTACACCTACAAGAATTAACAAAGAAGTACCGCCATAGAAATGAGCGAACTCAGATTTAATTCCAAACTTAACAGCAATTGAAGGAAGAATAGCGATGATAGCTAAAAAGACAGCACCTGGAAAGGTAATCTTTGAGATCACATCGTCTATAAAAGATGAGGTAGACAACCCAGGTTTAATACCAGGAATGAACCCACCATTCTTTTTCATATCGTCCGACATCTGAGTAGGATTAACTGTAATAGCAGTATAGAAAAACGTAAATGCGATAATTAAAAAAGCAAATGTTAAACTATATGCTAATGAAGTATAATCACTAAACTGAATTAGCCATGTATTTTGTAGTGAAGGAAAAAATTGCGTTAAAGTTGCTGGAATAAACATTAATGCCTGAGCAAAAATGATTGGCATTACACCAGCAGCATTCACCTTTAATGGTATGTACTGTCTTACGCCACCAAATTGTCTGTTACCAACAATTCTCTTGGCATATTGAACCGGTACTTTACGTACACCCTGTACAATCATAATAGTGAACATCACCACTGCAAAAAGCGCAACTATCTCTATAACTAAAGCAATAAGTCCACCATCACCTACAAATCTAGAGCTAATCTCTTGTTGTAAAGCGATAGGTAAACGAGCGATAATACCAACCATAATGATTAGTGAAATACCATTACCGATACCTTTATCAGTAATTTTCTCTCCTAACCACATTACAAATAATGTACCTGCGGCCAATACAAACGTAGCCAGAACAAAGAATAATGTATGATTAATGATAATTGCCTCTGGCGGAACCTGAGTTTTTACATAACCAACTGCTTGTACAGCTGTAATAGCAACAGTTAGATAGCGTGTAATTTGATTCAGTTTATTTCTTCCACTTTCACCTTCCTTTTGCATTTTCTGAAACGAAGGTACAGCAATACCTAATAGCTGAACTACAATTGATGCAGAAATATAAGGCATAACTCCCAAAGCAAGAATAGATACTCTGGAGAATGATCCCCCAGCGAACATATCCAAAAGACCCAAAAGGCCAGACTTCTCATTATCGCCTAAAAGAGTCGCATCAACACCTGGCAAAACCACATGTGATACAAATCTATATACCAAAAGAATCATGAGCGTAAATACTATACGCTCTTTCAATTCTTGAATTTTCCAAATATTACTTAAAGTAGTAAACAGCTTCTTCATTAATTACAATTTTTCGATTGAGCCTCCAACAGCCTCAATAGCTTTTTGTGCAGTAGCAGAAAAAGCATGTGCTTTAACTTCTAATTTAGATTTAACCTCACCACGACCTAATACTTTTACCAGATCATTTTTTGAAGCCAATCCGTGTTCTTGCAAGATAGCAAAATCAATGCTTGTTAAGTTAAACTTCTCAGCCAAACCTTGTAAAACATCTAAGTTCACACCTACATATTCAACACGGTTAATTGGTTTGAAACCTACCTTAGGCACACGACGTTGTAACGGCATTTGACCACCTTCAAATCCAATCTTAGTTGAATGTCCTGAACGTGATCCAGCACCTTTATGTCCACGTGTCGAAGTACCACCACGACCAGAACCAGTACCACGACCTATCCTTTTACTATTTTTAGTAGAACCTGCTGCAGGTTTTAAATTACTTAAGTTCATTTTTAAAACTTATTGTGTTGCCCTTCGCTTTCACTAATCAGGGACAACGGTTAAACAATATACAAAGGTTGCAAATGTAGTCATATAACTCACATTTGCAACCTTAAATAATTATATACTCTCGATAGCTATTAAGTGATTAACTTTTCTAACCATTCCAATAATGGCAGCAGTTGCTTCTACTTCTACACTTTGGTTCATTTTAGTTAAACCTAGCGCCTGCATAGTTCTTTTTTGGCGC
>NZ_CAMLHF010000115.1 GCF_946479715.1 uncultured Pedobacter sp.
CGAGATCTGTGGTAGTGACTGGAGTTCAGACGTGTGCTCTTCCGATCTCCTCAGTATGAACTTCAGCCTGGTATGAAAAGAGACGTATTTTATGGGCGACCATATATTAGGTGTGTACCAACACCATGGTTAACAAATACTGCATTTGTCGAGCGTGTAAACGATACACGATACAAAAAAACTTTTCAAACCGTTTGGTATTGTAATAATGCAGCATCTATTCCAGTATGGAAAGCACCTCTTCCATCAGGAGCCCCAGCTGATGCTGTTGTCGGGAAACCTAAATTCGCAGTTGGAGACACTGCAATTTATATGCCGGGTAAGGATGTGACAAATGCGCAGATAGCAGCATCAAGATATTTATTAATCCCTCCCCGCAATTACACGATTAGTTTATCACCTTATATGCAAAAGTATAACGATACCAAACGTCAGGATTTGAATTATCCGTCCATACGATCAGTGATCGTTTATCGACTTGCAGATACTTATCTAATGGCGGCAGAAGCGGCATATATGGGAGGAGGTTCTGCAGGAGACGCTATCAATTTAATAAATACAATTAGAAGAAGAGCGGCTTTTCCTAATTCAAATTCGTCTATAATGGATGTAACAAGTATTCCATCATTGGATTTTATATTGGATGAACGATCAAGGGAGCTATGTGGAGAACTCACCAGATGGCTGGATCTAGTAAGGACAAAAAAACTTGAAGAGAGAGTGAAACTATATAATAATGAGGCCAAAGGAAATATTCAGCCGTTTCATGTTTTACGTCCAATTCCACAGAGTCAAATAGATGCCACTACAACAGGTCCAAAATATCCACAAAATACGGGTTGGTGATGATGATTAAAATGAAAATATTGGTTAGTTTATGTGTGTTGGCGGCTTTTACAAGTTTTGTAAGAGCTGCTGACTTTAGCATCATCAAATATGGTGCTGTTGGGGATGGAGTAACCTTAAATACCAATGCTATTCAACAAGCAATTGATGAATGCTATAAATCGGGTGGCGGGAGCGTAATCTTTCCTGAGGGGAAATTCTTATCAGGAACTATCGTTATTAAAGACAACGTAACTATCAGTTTTCAAAAGAATGCTGTTTTACTAGGAAGTACAGACCTTAAAGACTATAAAAATATGGATCCTTTTACCGAGGGGCTGGGTATTGATGTGGGATGGGCTTTACTTGTAGCTGTGGATGCGAAAAATATTGGAGTTACAGGCGAAGGAACAATTGATGGCCAGGGGTCTGCAATTAAAGCAAAACATATACTTACTGATACCCGGCCCGAAGGACAACGATGGGGGATGAGGCCTTTTCTTTTACGAATTGTACGTTGTACTGGCGTAAATGTTAAAGGAGTAACGTTAAAATATGCAGGGGCATGGACTTCGCATTATTTTCAGAGCAGACAAATAACTATTGAAAATGTAAAGATACAAAGTGTGGGTGTTGCCCATAATGATGGTATTGGTATTGATGGTTGTCAGGATGTTGTAATTAAAGATTGTGATGTAGTAAGCGGAGATGATGCATTGGTGTTTAAAACCACATCGAGTAAAATGGCCTGTAAAAACATTGTGGTAACAGGCCTAAGACTTAAAAGCAGTCAGGCAGGAATTAAAATGGGAACCGAATCTATGGCAGCTTTCGAGAATATTAAAATTTCAAATTGTCATATCTATGAGACCAGAAATGGAGGTATTAAGTTACTTACCGTAGATGGTGCTCATTTACGAAATATTGAAATATCCGATATAACCATGGAAGAGGTTAGAACCCCAATGCTATTCCGTCTTGGATCGCGATTAAGTGTGTTCCGCAAAGATGCTGATACCAAACAGCAAACAGGTACTTTTGAAAATGTTGTAATTAAAAATGTTAAAGCCAAAGCATCAGCCGATGCACAACTAATGCCTCCAACAGGTATTTTGATCACAGGCATTCCCGGACATTACATCACTGGTTTAACTCTTGAGAATATAGAAATTAGTTTGGCCGGAGGTGGAACTGTGGCTCATGGCAGGCAAGTAGTACCAGAAGCAACTGATCAATATCCGGAAGTTAAAACATTTGGTCCGCGGGTTCCCGCATACGGTATTTGGGCAAGGCATGTTAAGGGATTGAAGCTTATTAATGTTAAGTTTAATCTTTCTGGAAATGACCTCCGACCTGCTTTAGTTTGTGAGGATGGAAGTGATCTGGAGGTCAGCAATTGGAATCTTCCAGATACTGAAGGGGGGGAGTCGGTTATCCGCTTAGAGAATGTAAAAACAGCACTGATAAAAAATGTTACTGTTAAAGGGATAGCAAAAGCACTTGTTCGTGTTGAAGGGACAGCAAGTGCTAATGTAAAAGTGGTTGGAAATAAATTAACAGGAATATCAAAAGAATTAGAAATCATCAAAAAATAAATATACTAGCATGAATAAAAACCAAATTCTAAGCATAGCAGCATTTATGTCCTGTTTTATGATTGTAGGACAGCGTAATGTAGAGGCACAATCAAAAGAAGCCAATTTAAAGAATTGGCCAAAAGGAACATCACCAAAGGAAATTGGAACAAGGGTAGCAAATCATTTTATAGTAACACCGCATACGAATTTTAACAAACCAGGGCCGCCAAAAGTGATTACCTATCCAGAAACCTGCGCCTGGTATGGCGCTTTAACTTTTGCAAAACAAAGCGGAAATAAAGAAATGGTTAAAAAGCTGGCGGATAGGTTCGAACCGCTTTTTGGCGAAGAAGCCAAAATGATTCCAGTGCCTGATCATGTAGATTATACTGTATTTGGATCTGTTCCATTAGAGCTTTATATACAAACAAAAAATAAAAAATATCTTGATCTTGGATTGTCAATTGCAGATAAACAATGGGGTCCACCAGAAGGTCCAAGAGTAAAACCCGAATCGCATGAGTTTTACAATCAAGGTTATACCTGGCAAACACGTCTATGGATAGATGATATGTATATGATCACGGCTGTTCAGGCTCAAGCATATAGAGCTACTGGAGAGGTAAAGTATATAGATAGGGCAGCTAAAGAGATGGTTTTTTATTTAGATAAGCTTCAGGAGTCTAATGGCTTGTTTTATCACGCCCCGGATGTTCCGTTCTTTTGGGGTAGAGGAGATGGCTGGATGGCTGTGGGTATGGCTGAACTGCTTAGATCTATGCCTAAGAACAATCCAAATTATGAACGCATTATGAAAGGTTATAAAAACATGATGGCCTCGTTGCTTAAATATCAGGCCGACAATGGAATGTGGCGTCAGTTAATCGATGACCCCGAAGCCTGGGAAGAAACTTCATCAACGGCTATGTTTACTTTTGCAATGATTACAGGCGTGAAAAATGGTTGGCTGGATAAAGAAGTTTATGGGAAAGCTGCCCGGAAAGGCTGGCTTGGCTTAATCACTTACATCAATGAAAATGATGAGGTGAGAGAAGTTTGTGAGGGTACAAATAAAAAGAATGATCGCCAGTACTACTTGGATCGTAAACGTAATATTGGTGACTTACATGGGCAGGCACCAATACTATGGTGTGCAACTGCATTATTACGTTAATTTAGATGAAAAATGCAGGGGAAAACAATAACTTTAAATAGCGGAAAGTTCTTCAAATAAATCACCAGATGAAAAAATCAATATTAGTTCCGGTTTTATTAAGTGCAATGGTTTTTATTGCCTTATATTCTTTCAAAAATATTTCAAATAATCATTTAAGAGGCAATGGGCCAAAACCTGATGCCGATAATGCAGGATTGAAGTTGCCAGAAGGATTTGGTGCTTTAAAAGTAGCAGAACTAGGGGCAAAAGCACGACATCTGGTTGTTACTCCGCAAGGAGACATCTATGTTAAACTTGCAAGATCCAAAGAAGAAAAGGGGATTATTGTCCTTCATGAAAACAGCGATGGTAAGGCTCAGGTTACAGGTGGTTTTGGTAATTATGGAGGTACCGGAATTTACATGAAAGATGGATACTTATATGCATCATCAAATCAGGAAGTATTTAGGTACAAACTCGATGCACAAAATAAAGTAATTGACCCCAATAAACCCGAAAAGATTATTACAGGTTTAAAGGCCGGACGCCAGCATGAAACCAAATCGCTTGTTTTAGATAATAACGGGAATGTTTATGTAAATATTGGCGTAAATTCAAATTCATGTCAGGAACAAGATCGTGGGTTACGTTCTCCAGGAATAGAAGGTTGCCCACTGTTAGATTCTATGGCTGGAATATGGCAGTTCAAAGCCAAAGAACTGAACCAGAGCTATGGTCAGGGTGTTCGTTTTGCAACCGGACTAAGAAATGTTGTTGGGTTAGATTGGAATCAGCAAAATAACCAGCTTTTTGTTATGCAGCATGGCAGAGATAACCTGAATAGTTCCTGGCCAGAGCTTTATAATGAAAAAGAATCGGCAGAAGTTCCAGCAGAGTGTTTGTACGCTTTAAAGCAGGGCGACAACGCGGGCTGGCCATTTATGTATTATGATCAGATCCAACATAAAAAAATAGTAGCTCCAGAATATGGCGGTGATAAAAAGAAAGAGGCTGATTCAAAATTCATAGATCCCGCAGTTGCCTTTCCGGGACATATGGCACCAAATGGTTTGCTATTCTACACCGGAAATATGTTCCCAGAAAAATATAAAAACGGTGCTTTTATCGCTTTTCACGGATCTTGGAATCGTGCTCCTGAACCTCAAAAAGGATATTTTGTAGTATTTCAACCATTTAAGGATGGGAAGCCTTCTGGGGATTGGGAAGTTTTTGCAGATAATTTTGCTGGTACACCTGAAAAAGCTGCGGCCGGAAGGGCAGACCATCGCCCTTGTGGATTGGCCCAGGGATCTGATGGTTCCCTGTATGTAACAGATGATGTTAAAGGAACAATTTATCGTATCGTCTATAATAAAAAATAAAAAGTTTGATGAAGCAGGTTATAACGATCATTTTGATCTTAACAATAGGTAGTATAAAATTAAACGCCCAAACAAAAGGGAAAACTAAAAAGACGATTCAAACTGAAGTTGTATCTGCATCGGTTTTGGCTAACGGACAAAAAGTGTACAATCAATATTGTTTAAGCTGCCATATGGCAGATGGAGGTGGTGTTCAGAATATGAATCCTCCATTAATAAAAACAACATATGTTCTTGGCGATAAAACCCGGTTAATTAAGATAGCTCTTAATGGTTTGGCAGAAGAAATTGAAATAGACGGGGAAGTTTATACGAATGTAATGCCTTCGCATGGCTTCTTAAAAGATCAGGAAATAGCTGATGTATTAACCTTTATAAGGAACAGTTTTGGGAATAAGGCTAGTGCCATCAAAGCCACAGAAGTGAAGGCTGCAAGGACAGAGAAAAAATAAAAAAGAGGGCTGATCATCAGCCCTCTTTTTTATTTTAAGTCAAAACTCAAATCTGTGGCAAGTTTATAATGCCCTTCAATCATGCGGAGTGTTCTGGCAGCAAACCTTCTTACATCTATATCTCCTGAAGTTGTTGCTGACTTAAATAAATCAAGGGTTTTTATGTGATCTTTTACCATCATATCCATGTAGTGTTTATCAAATTGAGCACCTGATAATTTTGCCATTTCATTTATATGATTTTGATCTGCCTCAGGAATAGAGGTCGGGATTGTTAATTTCTTTTTGTCGGCCAGTTTTTTTAAATTATCGTTTGTCTTAGTATGATCCTTAACCATTTTTTCAGCAAATTTTTTAACTCTAACGTTGCTTGCTTTTGATGTTGCCATTTTGCCAAGCTCTACCTCCATATTACCAGCAATAGCGGCTTTCTCTAAAAAGAACTGCATTCCCTCGCCTCGGTTTACCGCCGTGGTGTCAGTCATTGTTTGCTCTAAAGAAGAATCAGCCAAAGTACTATTTGTACTATTGTCTGTATTTCGGCAAGCATTTAAGCTAAGCATGCAGCACAATACAGCTGGTAATAAAATTCTAGTTTTCATGATTTTAGCATTTAAGTGGTTAGTTAATATACCTACAGTTAAAACTTGAAAATGTTTCTGAATTGTTAAAATACTTTGCACTTATTCGCTTACAAATAAGGTTGTAAGAAATGGGAATGGTAAGAGGTATTTAGGATTTCTTCTCAATTTTAACCTTTTTGGCATCTTTTGCAGAAGTTGAATTTTCTGGTTCAGAACCCTTAGGTTTTTTTTGGTCTGTTATTTCTGCCTTTACAGTTTTATTCTTTGGGCTTTTCATCGTATTAAAATTTAAAGGTTTAATCTATAACACATAAGAAACCAAATAAGTTCAAAATTTTCTCCATTCAAAAGGAATAACTCCTTATTCCTTTTGAATGGAGATGCAAAAAACTATTGGTGCATCGGTACTTATAATTAAACGATCAAAACATTTTTTTAAAATATATTATATAAATGAATGAATATTCATTTATATTTGTAGAGATATTTGAAAAGCATTATGCGCGCAAGAGATCTGAATAAAGTAGAGTTGGTAAAACAGAAGGCAATGGAGTTGCTTGTGAAGACAGGCTTTGAAGGTTTTACCATGAATAAGTTAGCTAAAGAGTGCAAAATATCTGTAGCTACGCTATACATTTATTACAAAGATAAAGACGATCTGATCTTACAGATAGCAATGGAAGAAGCAGAACGGATGAGCAAGGTCATGCTTGAGAATTTCGATCCTGAAGTATCTTTTGAAGTTGGGTTAAGGCAACAATGGAAAAATAGAGCAAAGTGTATGCTTGAAAATCCAATAACAGCACAGTTTCTTGAGCAATTGAGAACTTCAACTTATCAGGAGCAGGTTTATGGAACAATTGTGAACAATTTCAAGATAACACTTGGTAAATTTATGACCAATGCAATCAACAGGGGCGAAATTAACCCAATGCAACTGGAGGTTTATTGGTCAGTAGCTTTTGCTCCTTTATATAACCTTGTAAGATTTCATTTTGAAGGTCGCAGTATTGGAGGTAAGCCATTCATTTTAACAGATAAGGCGCTTTGGGAAACCTTTGAACTGGTAATAAAAGCATTAAAAAAATAAAACACTATGGAACCGGATTTTAAAGATATTCTGCTTTTTAAAACAAACATTCAAACTGCTGATGACAAAATGCTCATCGCTAAAGTAATGGAAAAACATAAAATAGAACAATGGACAGTAGATCAACAAGATGTTGATTGTGTGCTGCGTATCGTATCTCCGATTTTGAAACTTGATGAGGTAATTCAACTGGTTTCAAAAAATGGATATCAGTGTGAAGAATTGACCTAATAAAAAAACTCATGAAACAACCATCAACTAATATAATTTTACCGTTTAGCAACTATCAAAAGTTGGTAATAGCTCTGTTGGCTTTACTTCAATTTACAATAGTGCTCGATTTTATGGTTCTCGCGCCTTTGGGCGATTACTTAATGAAATCACTTTCAATTACTCCAAAAGGCTTTGGAGTTGTGGTATCTTCTTATGCATTTAGTGCAGGTGCATCAGGGATACTTGCTGCTGGTTTTGCAGACAAATTCGATCGTAAAAAAATACTATTGTTTTTCTACGCAGGATTTATTGTTGGTACGCTATGCTGTGCCTTAGCAACAACATATTGGATGTTGTTAGGTGCCAGAATAATAACAGGATTATTTGGAGGTGTTATTGGCGCCATTTCAATGACCATCATGACCGATCTATTTGAGGTTAATCAACGTGGTAGGGTGATGGGCTTCGTGCAAATGGCATTTGCTGCCAGCCAGGTCCTGGGTATTCCAATTGGCCTTTATTTTGCGAATTTATGGGGCTGGCATTCTTCCTTTTTAATGATAGTTGGTCTGGCAGTATTAATAGCTATAACCATTATAATTAAGGTTAAGCCTATTGATAAGCACCTTGCCCTTCAATCAGATAAAAGTGCTTTTTTGCATTTATGGCATGCAGTGTCGAATAAATCTTATCAAACAGGTTTTATCGCTACAGCCTTTTTAAGTGTCGGAGGTTTTATGCTTATGCCTTTTAGTAGTGCTTACCTGATTAATAACATAAATATAACTCCTCAGCAACTGCCTATGGTATTTATGTTTACCGGTATTGCATCAATTATAATAATGCCATTAATAGGGAAGTTAAGCGATAAGATTGATAAATTTATGTTGTTTGCCGCAGGTTCTGCCCTGGCAATAGTAATGATCCTAATTTATACAAATCTGATACCTATACCACTATGGCAAGTTGTATTGGTCAATATGGTATTGTTCATGGGAATCATGAGCAGGATGATTCCTGCAACTACTCTTACAATGAGTATACCAGATATGAAAGATAGGGGTGCTTTTATGAGCGTGAACGCTTCGCTTCAACAAATGGCAGGTGGTATTGCTGCTTTGTGTGCAGGACTTATAGTTACGCAAAAAAGCAGTACAAGCCCGCTTGAAAATTATGGTATCTTAGGTATCGTTGTTTCAGTAATTATTGCTGTTTGCTGTATTTTCGTTTACAGGGTAAGTGTTATGGTAAAAAAGAAACAGGCTGATGTGATTCAGGATATCCCGAAAGAAGAACTTCAATTGTCAGAAGTCTAGCTTAGTTACTTCTACATTCCAGTCGCTTCCACTTTGTATGTTGTGTACTGTGGCAAAACTGTCTTGGTTTAATGCAAATGAAAGTTGTAGTAAACTATTGAGGTAACATAAAGGTTTGCCTTTTGGTACATTGCCAAAAGTCTCGCTATATGGTGCCTCAGTTTCATACACTTTTTTGTCGTTATGGAAAATTGAAATTTTTAAGTGGTCACCGTATTTTAAATTGAACTTTTTTACAAGTTCAGCATCAATATTGGTCCATATATTGCCGTATTGCACATCTAATATTGGAATGTTGCCCTTAAGCGTTTTGCCAATGATAGTTGCTTTTTGATAAGGAATGCTTACAACTTCTTTGGGCAATATTTTTCCAACTTCATTAAAAGAGATCACACCTGATGCCAATCGGGCTGCGGTATATGCGTATACATCTCTTCCATGAAAGGTGTAAGATTTGCCTGAATCTTTTCGTCTGTTAACCGCTTCATCAATTTCCCGTACCTCCTCAATCCCTAGTTGCTCTGCGGTTAATGTTAAAGTTCCATTATCAGGGGTAACTATAAACTGGCCTGTATTGGTTTTTAATACTACAGATCTCCTTTCAGTACCAACTCCGGGGTCTACAACAGAAACGAAAACTGTTCCTTTGGGATAGTACGGCACAGTTTGCATGAGCCGATAAGAAGCTTCCCAAATATTATAAGCAGGAATTTCATGCGTAAGGTCGTAAAGTTTAAGTTCTGTAGATACTCCCATTGCAACTCCTTTCATAGCTGAAACGGCACCATCCTTTAAACCAAAATCTGATTGAAATACAACAATTTTGTTTTGAGACAAACCTGCACTTGAGATCATAAACATCAAGATAGAGGCGATTAAACGCAATTGATTTATGGTCATGGGGCTTAACAATTAAATTTTACAAACTAACATTTATTAAGTTTTAAAATAAGACTATTTTATCTAATATTTGCCTGTGTTATTGAAGCAAGAATATTAGACCATACTATTGATAATAACACGGTGAATCAAACCTTAAAAGCACATCCTAAATATATGAGAATTAAAATTCTGTTAACTATTATTCTATTGTCCTCTGCTGTAACAAAAATTTATTCTCAGGAAATCGAAGGTAACCTCAATATTCACACTTTTGCAGACAATAGGGAGTATGCCAGATCAAATCGATTTTCTCAAACTATATTTGGATTAAGATTTTCTCCTGAACTGGGATTATTACTTGATAGTACCCACCGCATCAGAGTTGGGTTTAATGCATTGCATGAATTTGGTTCGCCTAAATTTACCAATAAAATAGATCCTGTTGTTTATTATCAGTTTACTCAACAAAACTGGAATTTTTATATGGGAATGTTTCCAAGACGAGATTTGCTTTCTGATTTTCCAAGAGCTGTTTTAAATGATACGCTAAGTTATTACCGACCAAATGTGGAAGGTATGTTGCTTAAATATGAAAATGAAAACTGGAAGCAGTTATTGTTTATTGATTGGACGAGTCGCCAGACGGCAACCGATAGAGAGAATTTTATATTCGGATTATCAGGTCGTTATAAAAAAGACATGTTCTTTGTTTCTCATTATGCGATGATGCTGCATAACGCAGGCCCTGCGATAGATATTCCGGGAGACCATATCGAAGATAATGGAGCACTCGCAGTTAAAGTGGGTTTAGATCTTAGTGGTAGAACATTTTTAGATTCATTAACTTTTAATACAGGTGGCTTAATGTCGTTTGAGCGTGAGCGTAGTGTTGGAGGCTGGAAAACGCCAAAAGGATTGTTATTGGAAATGGCTGCTGAGTACCACAGATTTGGTGTTACCAATTCATTTTATAAAGGCGACGGGCATCACATAATGGATGGAGATCAATTCTATACAGCTAAAACATATAATAGATTGGATCTGAACTGGCGGCCAAAAATATATAAAGGAATTGAAGGCAAGTTTACTTTGTCCTTTCATTTCCTTGATGGTGTAATTGATAGCCAACAAGCTTTTGCTATTCGATATAACATCTTCGGAAGCAAGTCTTTGAGGAAAAGCTCCTCAAACTAATATCCGCTTACAAAAAATGAGATTCCGTTAACAGAGTTTATTTGCAACTATGTTGCATTGTCGATTATTGTATTTAGTTTTGTTGCTATAAAAGCAATACAGTTTTTATACATAAATAAACAAAGATGGAAGACTCTAAAAGATTTGATGTAATCATAATCGGGGGTAGTTATGCCGGACTTTCAGCGGCTATGACACTCGGACGTTCTCTAAAAAAAGTTTTAATTACAGACAGTGGAAAACCTTGCAACAGGCAAACACCTCATTCACATAATTTCATTACTCAAGATGGACTGCCCCCTAAACAAATAGCTGATGCTGCGAAAGATCAGGTTTTAAAGTATAACACAGTTATTTTTCATGAAGATATTGCAATTGGAGCAGTAAAAGCAGAAAATGATTTTATAATAAGTACACAAAGCGGAGAATCATTTGCTGCAACTAAATTGCTCTTTGCTACCGGTATTAGTGATCAGATGCTTGATATTACAGGGTTTGCAGAATGTTGGGGTATTTCTGTTTTGCATTGTCCGTATTGTCATGGCTATGAAGTAAAACATAAGCCGATTGGTGTTATTGCGAATGGTGAATTAGGCTTTGAATTCTCCAGACTAATTCATAATTGGAGTAAAAACCTGGTTTTGCTTACAAATGGACAATCTACCCTGACACAGGAGCAAACAAAAAGAATTAAACAACACAACATTGGAATTATAGAAAAAGAGATTACCGAAATTGAACACAATCAGGGCTATATTACAAATGTTGTTTTTAAAGATGGAAGTAAACAAAAGCTTTCAGCAGTTTTTGCCAAAATAGGATTTAAACAACATTCAACATTACCTGAGGAGCTAGGATGTAGCATCAACGAACAAGGTTTTATAGTTGTGGATGATTTTCAGAGAACAACAATCCCCGGAATTTATGCAGCAGGAGATAATACTACTATGTTTCGTGCAGTGTCCGCTGCAACGGCGGCAGGTACAAAAGCAGGAGCGATGATCAATAAAGAACTTATAGAAGAAGTCTATTAATATACTAGACTATTAATGATTATTCTTACTTTTGCAGCGAACTTAGTTTTATACACATAACTAAGTTCGAAACTGCAATAAGTTTAATGATTGAATTAAAAAACATAACTAAAAAGTTTCATCAGAAAAACAGGGAAATCATTGCCCTGTCAAAGGTGTCACTAAAAGTTCCTAAGGGAAAGATATTTGGTGTAATTGGTGCTTCAGGAGCTGGTAAGAGTACATTAATCCGTTGCGTTAATTTATTGGAAAGGCCAACTTCAGGCGAAGTAATTGTTGATGGACAAAATCTGATGGACTTATCGGCAGCAGACCTGGCTAAAGAAAGAAGGCAGATCGGAATGATCTTTCAACATTTTAATCTTTTGTCTTCCAGAACGGTTTCTGAAAACATCGCTTTTCCTTTGGAACTGGATAACTTGCCTAAACAAGAGATCAATGCTAGGGTTGCTGAACTGCTCGCACTAGTTGGACTCGAAGAAAAGCATAATGATTATCCTGCAAATTTGTCTGGCGGACAAAAGCAGCGCGTAGCCATTGCCCGTACTTTGGCCAGTAACCCTAAAGTGCTTTTGTGCGATGAAGCTACCAGCGCACTTGATCCAGCCACAACAAAGTCGATCCTTAACCTATTAAAAGATATTAACAAGCGTCTGAATATTACCATTTTACTAATTACCCATGAAATGGATGTTGTAAAGAACATCTGTGATCAGGTTGCTGTAATTAGTGGAGGAAAGCTTATTGAACAAGGGTCTGTCAGTGAGATTTTTGCACATCCTCAAATGGATGTTACCAAGGAATTTATTGCCTCTTCTTTAAAAATCAATATCCCGGTAGAATATTTGGAAAGGTTAAGTAGTAAGAAAGAAACAGATAAAAAGCCGCTGTTGAAATTGGAATTTACAGGGCAATCTGCAGATGACCCTGTCTTGTCTGAAGTAAGTCGCTTATTTCAGCTAGACAATAATATTATTTATGCGCAAATTGAATATGCCGGTGGGGTTAAATTTGGTGCAATGGTAATTGAGGTTTCAGGTACTGAAGAGAACCACCAAAAGGCAATAGAATTTTATAGCAAAAAACAGATAAGAGTGGAGGTATTGGGATATGTCTGAGTCAATGATTTTACTCCTTTTTAAAGGAGCCTGGGAAACAATTATCATGACCTTTGTATCCGGTTTTTTTGGATTCGTTATTGGATTGCCAACTGGCGTAATGTTGTTTATGACCCGCAAAGGACAGGTGTTAGAGAACAGGGGACTTAATAATACAGTGTCAGTTATTGTTAACATCTTCAGATCTATTCCTTTCATTATACTGATTGTGTGGATGATACCCTTTACAAGAATGCTTGTTGGTACCTCTATTGGCGTAGAAGCTGCATTGGTTCCCTTAAGCATTGGTGCGGCGCCATTTATTGCCCGCATGGTAGAAAATAGCCTGATCGAGGTTCCTCATGGTTTGGTAGAAGCAGCAAGGGCAATGGGGGCAACACCATTTCAAATTGTTTACAAGGTATTGCTTCCGGAGGCACTTCCATCTTTAATCAATACCGCTTCAATTACTTTAATCACTCTTGTTGGTTATTCCGCAATGGGAGGAGCTGTAGGAGCAGGCGGACTGGGCCAAATAGGGTATCAGTATGGATATGTAGGATACGATGTAACCGTAATGAATACGGTATTGGTTTCACTTGTAGCCCTGGTATTCTTTATACAGTTTACTGGCGATTTTATAGCCAAAAAAGTAGATCATAGAAAATAACTTATTAAAAATACTTATGAAAATAGAAATTAAAGCACTTGCAATACTCACAATTATAGCTTCTGTTGGCTTATTTGGCTGTGGAGGCAATTCGAAAAAGAATACACCCAATCACATTAAAGTTGGAGTTGAATCGGGCCCGGAGTTTACCATAGCTCAGGTTGCTCAAAAGGTAGCTAAAGAAAAATACGGATTAGACGTAGAACTGGTACAATTTAATGATTATGTGATGCCCAACGAAGCGCTTCATCAGGGAGATATTGATGCAAATGCATTCCAAAATAAACCTTATTTAGATGTTCAGGCTAAGCAGCGTGGTTATAATTTTGCAATTGTTGGTAATACATTTGTTTATCCGCTAGCCGGCTATTCGAAAAAGATTAAAAAAGTTGAAGAGCTTAAAGACGGTAGCACTATTATTATACCCAATGATCCTACCAACGGAGGGAGGGCATTGTTATTATTGCAAAAGGCTAACTTATTAAAGCTAAAAGATGGAGTTGGCTTATTACCTACAGTAAATGATATTGTAGGAAACCCAAAACAACTTAAAATAGTTCAGCTTGAAGCTCCTCAGTTGCCAAGGGCGTTAGATGATCAGAATGTAACTGTAGCTATCATTAATAATACTTTTGCTACGCCTGTCGGTTTAGTTGCAGAGCGTGACGGAATCTTTGTAGAAGATAAAAAGTCTCCTTACGTAAATATTATTGTTACAAGGGCAGGAGATCAGGACAGAGCAGAAATCAAAAACTTTGTAAAGGCATATCAATCTGCAGAAGTAGCACAGGCAGCCGAAATAGAATTTAAAGGCGGTGCAATTAAAGGATGGTAATGTAGATTAATGCCAAAAAGTGCAAAGAAAAGCCATTTAATAGCAATGATATTTTAGGGGCAGCGCGTAACTTCGCTTTAAACCAGATTAAATTTCACTGTATTAAGGAGTAGCTTTTTATGATTCATTTTGCGCGTGTATTTTTTGCAATTGCTTTTTTTATATTCTATTCAAGTTGCATTCAAAGCATACATGCGCAGGGCAGTATCTATCCACCGATTTCTGCAAAAAAGAAACTGACTGAAAATCCGTTCTCACCTGACCCCCTTATTAATTATAGTTGGGCTGATCCTAAAGCATCAGATGGTCTGGAAAGTTATAGCTTGCAACCAGTTAGCTGGAAAACTTCAAGTCCGGATAGTTTTAACACAAAAGAATTTAAGAAGACCGGCGTAATTGCTGTAAATGGAAAAGGTTCAATTCGTTTTGATTTTGGACAAACAAATGCTGGCTGGCTTGAATTTGAATCTGACGATTTAATCGATAGCATAACCATGAGCATCAGCGAGTATAATGAGCCAGCAATTGTAAATAGCGGCGCATTACAACCACTTAAAACTATGGCTCCTGTTAAACATGGCCAAACTTACAGGTTAGAATTAAACCCGGAGCTTTATGAAGGAGTAAGGTTTGGTTGGATAAACGTACTCTCGCATCAACAACCCTGGCATATAAAGAACCTTCGTTTGGTTTGTCAGGTTAAGCCTGTAAATTATCAAGGTAGCTTTTCCTGTAGCGATTCGGAACTGACCAGAATATGGTATACCGGTGCCTATACAGTTAAGTTAAATCTTCAAAAAGACTATTTTGGGGCAATATTAATGGAACGAAGCGACCGTCATTCGTGGACCGGCGATGCTTATCCATCACAGGCAGCTTCAATGGTTGCCTTTGGTAACTATGATTTTGTGAAAGCCAATACCATCAATACAGCAGATCTGAATAATGGTATTCTAAGTTATTCTCTCTATTGGGTTTTAAGTCTTATTGATTATGTAAATTATACCGGAGATGTTGAATTTGCCAAAAGATATATTGATAACGCTTGTGAAAAACTAGATCTCGCATATCAGCATTTTGGTAAGTCGCCTAAATTGGGTTTTTACGGTTGGGACGAACGTCTTGGAGCAGGTTTTGAAAATCCGAATATCGATGAATCTCAGCGTGCTTATTCAATGCTTACCATACGTTCATGGGCTGAATTTGGTCGCTTAATGAAACAGATTGGAAGAGCTGATCTGGCACAGAAGTATACCAGCTATGCCCACGAAAAAATCGCTGAAGAAAGAAAGAAAAAGAATTGGCAAAATGATTTTGGACTACATGCCTCAGCAGACGCGATTAATACTGGTCTTACAACACCCAAGGAAGATGCACTGTTTTATCAGCGTAACTATACTGATCGGATAAACCGCTTGTCTTATTCTCCATTTAATGAATACTTCATTATAGGGGCAATGGCCAAAATGCAAAAGTATGAAGAAGCGATAAGCGCAGTTAAAGATTGCTGGGGCGGACAAATCAAATATGGAGGAACAACATTTTTTGAAGTGTACCGACCAAGTTGGAATGCAATACTCGATAAAAATGATGCTCCGCCGAATAACCAGTGCGGATATACCAGCTTAACACATCCATGGAGTGCCGGAGTGGTTAAATGGCTATCAGAAGAGGTGTTGGGCATCAAGCCACTCGAACCGGGCTTCAAAGTCTTTGAAATCGTACCTCACTTAGGAGATGCCATGTCTTATGTTAATGGAAGTACACCGACATTAAATGGATTGATCTCTGCCAGCTTTAATGTGAAATCAGGGATAACTACACTCGAAATACCTAAGGGTACCTTAGCAAAAAGGGTTGCGATTCCGTTAGGTGATAATACTGTAAAGTCACTTTTTTTAAATGGAAAACCAATTTTAAGCGGAGAAGGATTTCAAATTAAAGATGGCTACATAAATGTAAATAACCTAGCGCCAGGAGAATACGAATATAAGGTAGTTTATAAAACATTCAATAAAGCTGCACAAGTAAAAAGTATGCCCTGGAATTACCCTATTAATATCTTCCTGCAGGATAGTATAACTTCTGGAAATTGGAAGGGTAGTTATGGTAAAGAAGGATTTGTTTTGTTTAATTACCTTGAAAACAGTAAACATTTACAGAAATTACCTGCATACATATCATCAGTAAAGTTAAGAAACGAGGCAAATGTTCATTTGGATTTGCCAGCTGACAATAGGGTGCTCAAAGACACCTTAGGTACTAACCGTAACTTTGGTGCCGTTGTAACCAAAGATCCAACTCCCACTTTGCAGACCATAACAATGGATGTTCAGGTTACGGGAACTCAGAACCATCAAATCGCATTGTATTTTTTAGATTGGGATAACAAAGAAAGGCGATCTGCTGTAGAAATATTTGACGCCAAAACACTCAAACTCATCTCACCTGTTCAGTTAATCAAGGATTATCAAAATGGAAAATATCTGATCTTTAATTATACCGGAAGCATACGAATTCGGATCAACCATGTACGTGGGGAGAACGCTGCAGTAAGTGGTATATTTTTCGACAGACATCAATAAGCATCCAAAACAAATGAAAACACAAATTTTGTGCACACTCTGGGGGCTTGAACATCTTCCTCTTGAAG
>NZ_CAMLHF010000116.1 GCF_946479715.1 uncultured Pedobacter sp.
AGGGAAAATTGACTTGAATTTGGGTTTGAAAATGACCCTCCTATCCTTTGTTTGAGAAGACGATTTACTACTGTAAATTCTTTCTTTTTTTGTAGATCGGATAAAGGAAAACTGAACCCAAAATGAGTGCTGCTCCGAGGTAAAATCCGGTCGACATTGCCTCCTTAGTTCCAAAGAAAATGAAGGCTAAAAGGATGCCGTAAACAGGTTCAAGATTGGTGATGAGTGCTACCCTAAAAGCCGACAAAGTTCGCATCACAGATACCCCGGCAACGTAGGCAAGTGCGGTGCAAATGGTGCCCAAAACGGTAAGGTAAATCCAGTCGGTAACACTTAAATTGAATGCCTCGGTAAGTAAGCTTTGGTCGGCAAAACGATACAAAGTGATCCAGAAAAAGGCACCTGCAATCTCATAAAATCCAATGATTTTATGGTCGCTCTTTTGGACTAAAGTAGAATTTATGGTGGCAAATAAGCTCGATGCAAGGGCCGAAGCAAGCCCGAAAATGATGCCTAAAGTGAACTTCGATTCGAATTTAAAGATCAGATATATGCCTGCAATGATGATTAAGCCGACGATGACATCAGGTATCAGGATGCGTTGTTTCTTTATTAGAGGCTCTGAAATAGCCGTAAAAAGGGTAAAAGAAGAGAGGCATACAAGCGTTACAGATACTGTAGAAACCTTGATGGCATGAAAGAATAATATCCAGTGTATGGCCACTATACTGCCTGTAAAAAAGAACTGTAGAAACTGCTTCTTGGTTACTTTAATGCTGGTTTTGGTAACCATAAAGTAGATAAACAGGGTTATGCTGGCTATCATTACTCTATACCATACCATTTGTACCGCATCTACAGATATTAATGCACCCAGGATGCCTGTAAAGCCCCATATGAACACAGTAAAATGCAGGATTAATAGGTTTCTGGTTACAGATGTTTCTGATGTAACCGGGGTCATTATTTAGGTGCTTTTCTCAATAAATAATAGCCTAACAGACCAAAGAATATTGTAGGTGCCAGTACTGCAAATAGCGGAGAAGTACCTCCTTTTAGGGAGAACATTTTGGCAAATTGGTTCATTACAATGTAGCCAAAGCTTAATAATATGCCTATTCCAAGAGGCAAACCAACACCTCCACGAACCTTTCTGGAAGATAATGCAACACCTATGAGGGTTAAAACAAACGCAGAAAGGGGATGTAGATAGCGTTTATATTGCTCAAATAATAGATCATTCCAAATACCTGTGCCTCTTATCTTTTCTTTTCTTATTTTATCTGATAACTCTTTGTTACTCAGGTTCTCAAATATATTGTCGTAAGCCGAGAAATCATCCGGTCTCATGTCTAGTACAGTATCTTTAGGTTTTACCAATTCCCTTACAAAAGTCTCTTTAAGGCCATTAATATACCTTACAGAGTAGTTGGTTAGTCTCCATGATCTCTTTAAAGAATCGTAAGATATCTCTTCAGCAACAAGCTTTTTTGTCAATACGTCGCCTTTGAAATTATCTAATGAGAACCTGCTTCCCTTCTTAGTTTTATTGTCAAAACTATCCATGTAGATGTACGTATTTGCATCTAATTTCATGTGGATATTGTTCTTGCTTGGCGATGCATTCTTCTTTACATAGGTGTTCTCAAAGCTGTTTTTAAGCTGATTTGTATAAGGCAGAACGAACAGATTGGAAGCCAGATTTAGTGAAAATATGACGAATGCTGATATAAAATAGGGTAAAAGGAAGCGATTAAAGCTTACCCCGCCACTTAGGATAGGCACAATTTCGGTTTGATCAGCCATCTTTGCTGTAAAGAAGATTACCGCAATAAAATTGATCAATGGCGAGAGCATGTTAACGTAAAAAGGGATTGAACCTGCATAATACAGGGTTACAACCTGCCAAAAGGTAAGGTTTGCGCTTAGAAAATCGTCAAGCTTTTCCGACAAGTCAAAAATAACAATGATCACTACAAATAAGGTCAGGGTGTATAGAAACGTGCCCAGATACTTACTGATAATGTACCAGTCGATGATTTTAACCCTGTCTTTTAAGAAACTCATTTATAATTTATTCCCTAAGATAGTTACCATTTTGTTTTTCCATGCATAAAACTCACCTGCAATGATTTTTTCACGGGCTTGTTTAACCAACCAAAGATAGAAATGTAGGTTGTGCAGGGTAGCTATTTGTGCACCTAAGATCTCTTTTGAGTGCATTAAGTGCCTCAAATATGCCTTAGAATATACCTGATCTGCATGCAGGTCGCTGTCGGCTTCAATTGGCGAGAAATCATTTGCCCACTTCTTGTTGCCTATATTAATGATACCATTTTTAGTGAAAAGCATACCATTTCTGGCATTTCTTGTAGGCATTACACAGTCAAACATATCTACACCTAACGCAATATTCTCTAAAATATTGATAGGAGTGCCCACACCCATTAAATAACGTGGTTTTTCATATGGTAAAATATCACATACTACTTCAGTCATGCCGTACATTTCTTCAGCAGGTTCACCTACAGAAAGGCCGCCTATTGCATTACCTTCACGGTCCATAGATGCAATAAATTCGGCAGATTTTTTCCTCAGATCTTTATAGACTGAACCCTGTACAATAGGGAAAAGGGTTTGGTTAAAGCCGTATTTTGGTTCTGTCGAGTCAAAACGTGCACAGCAGCGCTTTAACCAGCGATGGGTCATGTTAATAGAAGATGCCGCATACTTATAATCGCACGGATACGGTGTACATTCATCAAACGCCATGATAATGTCGGCCCCAATGGTACGTTGTATATCCATTGCGTATTCCGGTGTAAATAGATGCTTTGAACCGTCAATATGTGAATTAAATGTAACTCCTTCTTCTTTGATCTTTCTTACTTTGCTCAAAGAATACACCTGATAGCCACCACTGTCGGTTAAAATAGGACGGTCCCAGCCTATAAATTTGTGTAATCCACCGGCTTGTTCCAGTACATCTAACCCTGGTCTAAGATATAAATGGTAGGTGTTTCCAAGAATTATTTTGGCATCGATATCATTTTTAAGCTCTCTTTGATGTACTGCTTTAACTGTTCCTGCAGTGCCTACGGGCATAAAAATAGGAGTTTGTATCTCTCCGTGATCTGTTGTAATTGTCCCTGCTCTTGCTTTTGAATGTATATCTTTTGCCTCTAAACTAAACTTCATCTATGTATGTTTATTGATTTTTGATTAGAGTAAGTTAGTGTGTAATCTCCCTCTTCAAAAAATCAGGGCAAAAGTAGCAAAAAACCAGCTATTTACGGGCTAAAATTTTTATCAACATAAATGTGCATTACTGATTAAAAATGAGAAATTTGCCAGTTACAAAAATACATCGTGGAATTAACCTTAATTGAGAGCTGCTTGCTCGGCGCTTTAATCTTTTGCTTCTTAATACAGCTATATTTTAGCCTCTTTGTTCACTTAAAACTTGCTCTGGTTAAAGTCGATCCTATCCCCGAAACAGGTAGAAAACCGCTAAGTGTTGTCATTTGTGCACGCAATGAAGTTAATAACCTTACAGAATACTTGCCTTCTGTTTTGGAGCAGAATTATCCTGATTATGAGGTTGTTGTTGTTAACGACAGGTCGTGGGACGGTACACGCGAATTATTGGAAACCTTTGAAAAACAATATAAGCACCTTAAAGTTGTTCATGTAAATGAAGGAGAAAAGTTTATAGCAGGTAAGAAATTTGCAGTTACGATGGGTATTAAAGCAGCCACAAATGAATGGCTTGTTTTTACAGATGCTGATTGTTTGCCTGCCTCACAAGATTGGTTACTGGGTATGCAGCAACCTGAGGATGAGCATGTGGATATACTTTTAGGTTACTCTCCTTACATAAAAAAGAGAGGGATATTGAATGCCTTAATTCGTTTTGAGACATTTTTTACAGCAGTAAATTACCTTTCATTTGCATTAAAAGGTATGCCTTACATGGGGGTTGGCCGCAATATGGCGTATAAGAAATCATTATTCTTTAAGAAAAAAGGGTTTGCGGCGCACATGCATATACCTTCGGGTGATGACGATCTTTTTGTAAACGCCCATGCAACCAGGAGTAATACAGTAATTTCGATCAATAAGGATGCTCATGTTTGGAGCGAACCAAATACAAGCTTTGGTGCTTATCTGAGGCAGAAGAAAAGACATTTTGGAGCAGGTAAAATGTATAAAGGAAAACATAAGTTTATCCTTTCATCACAGATTATTATTCAATTCCTGTTTTATGCTTTCTTTACAGCATTGTTGTTCTTTAAAGCTACCTTATATATATCACTTGGTGTTTTTGTGTTGAGTATTATAATAAGGTGTTTTGTTTACCCACGCCTTTTAAAGCGGTTAAGTTATGGTAATTTAAGCATTTGGTTTCCTGTTTTGGATATTCTATTGTTCATTTTTCTAGTGTTTAACGGCATTGTGTCTATATTTGTTAAAAAAGTACAGTGGAAATAAAGTCTACTCTAATACAGAAATATTTTAAGGAGCTAACTGATCAGCAGATAGCTCAGTTCGATCAATTGTATGAATTGTATAGTTTCTGGAATTCCCAGATCAATGTAATTTCAAGAAAAGATATTGATGAGTTATATGAACGCCATATTCTTCACTCCCTGGGAATTGCCAAATTCTGCACTTTCAAAGCAGGGGAACGGGTATTAGATGTTGGTACCGGAGGTGGTTTTCCTGGAATTCCTTTGGCTATTCTTTTTCCAGAAACTCAGTTCCATCTGGTTGATTCTATTGGTAAAAAGATTAAAGTAGTTACTGAAGTAGCTGCGGCATTGGGTTTAAAGAATGTTAAAGCCAGTCACTTAAGAGCTGAACAGATTGCCGACAAGTACGATTTTGTGGTTTCCAGGGCGGTTACCAGGCTTATAGACTTTTATCCTTGGGTAAAAGGCAAGTTTAATAAAGATTCTAAAAATGCCATTCCTAATGGTATACTATATTTAAAAGGTGGTGATTTAAAAGAAGAGATTTCTGAATCACGACTGAAAGCGGAATTATATCCGCTTTCAGCTTACTTTGAAGAAGAGTTTTTTGAAACCAAATACGTGGTTTACATACCGCAGTAAGGTTTAATCAGCTGGTTTTGCCTCGAAAATCACTGTGCCTTTTTGTATTGTTTTGGCCTCTTTTGTAGGTTTGCTTTGTAGTTTACTTGGTGCAGGGTTGTTTTTAGATGACCCTAATTCGCCTCTGCCAATAGAAGTTATTTTTTGCCCCTTTATTTCTACAGCTTGTTCTTCATTCTTAACAGGTGCTAGTTCATCGTTTACGCGGATATTTATTGATTTTACCTCTTCTTTAACCGGCTCTAATGGAGGTGGAGGAGGTGGCACCGGTTTATCCGGAACTACAATTGGCGGTGGAAACTTCACTTTTTTATTCGATGAACCTTTTTTAGGAGCTCTCGGGGCATCTGGTTTTACTATTGGTGGCGGGAATTTGACCGTTTTAACTACAGGAGGAGGAGGAGGTGGTACTACTCTGATTTCTGTAATCTGACCATCTTTAGTTGGTTTAGATTTTGCCCCTGCTTTGATCTTAACCTCTTTTACTTCAGTTGTTTTTTTCTTAGGCGTTTCCTGTTTTACAGATTGATTGGACTCGTATTTCTCCGGATACAGGTCTATCATCTTATAATCTTTAGTAAACGCCATGGTGGACGCGCAGAGCATTCCTCCCGCAATTGGCAATGCAAACAGGAGTTTGAGCCTCGCTCTTCCCGTTGACTTTTCTTTGTTTAACATGTTAATTCTCCTTTTTAATATTGATTGATTGAATATTTGATTGGTAAGCTGATTTGGTACAATACCAAAGGAATTTTGAATCAGAAACATAGCATATTGATGTTTGTGAATGTCCTTATGTGTTGTGATGTCATCAGCGATGTATTCGTGCAGAAGTTTAATTTCTTTTTTAATGAAATAGGTAATGGGATTAAACCATGATACGATTTGAATGATTTCAAAGAAAATGATATCTAAACTATGTCTCTGCTGTATATGCACCATTTCATGTTTAAGAATGGTGTTTTTCTCTTGTACTGATGGATTTAAGAATAATAGGTTAAAGAATGAGAAGGCGGCATGTGATTCACCTAATTCTACATATGTTACCTTTCCTGATTTCTGTTTTTTAGCATTAATAGAGAGTAAAATGATCTTGTATATGCTCATTGCCATTTTTATTGCAAAAAATAAGGCCATAAAGAGATAGCAACACATCAATAGATCGTTTATCGTGAGTACGTTAGTTTTTTCGGGCACTTGTGCTAGTTGAACTGATAAGACTCTGACTTCCTTTTGATTGTTTAATAGGTTATTGAGGTAGCCTACCTGCAAAAGCGGAATAATAAAAGCTATAATACTCGTTATAATAAGGTAATACCTATTTAAGGAATAGAAAGTTTCCTTATGCAAAAGCAAACGGTAGAAGCCGTAAAACGCAGCTAAATATAGGTTAGCTTCCAGCAGATAGTACAACCAGTTCATCATTTCTTGTTTTTAAGTTTTTCAGCAAGTTGGATCAATTCATCAAGCTCATCCATGTCCATGTTTTTCTCTTTTACAAGGAAGGATACCAGGCTCTGATAAGAATTTTCAAAGTAATTGTTCATTACTTTATCAAATGCAAAGTGTTTGTATTCGTCTTCAGTTATTATTGGGAAGTAGATATGGGTGTTGCCAACGGCCTTATGATCTATAAACCCTTTGCCCTCCAATACTCTGATTACCGTTGATACAGTATTGTAGGCTGGTTTTGGTGGGGTCATTTTGTCTATAACATCCTTTACCAGCCCCTCTTTTATTTCCCATAAAATTAGCATTACCTGTTCTTCCGCCTTTGTAAGTTCTCTCATCATGTATTAAATATTGTTGTTAATTAAAGTTACTACTATTTTTATAGTTTACAAACTATTTTTGTAGTTTGTTTTTAATTATCTGATTTTCAGATATATATATTAGAGCGTTGGTTGGTGGTTAAATAAATATATAATTTAGCCCATGAGTTTAATCCACAAAATAGGCCTCACCTTAATTAAGAGTGTGGGGCATGTAACCGCCAAAAGTTTGCTGGAGCATTTTGGTAATGCCGAGGCTGTATTTAAAGCAAGTAGAAAAGAATTATTGCAAATTCCCGGGATTGGGCCTGCAACCGCAGATCAAATCCTGACTAATGATGCCCTAAAAACTGCTGAAGAGCAACTGAAATTTATTAAAAAGCAGAAGGTTGATGTTTTGTTTTATACCGATGATAACTATCCTAAGAGGTTAAAAAACTGCTTTGATGCACCAGTGTTACTATATTATAAAGGTACTGCCAATCTTAACCATAGTAGAATTATAAGCGTTGTTGGGACCAGAAAGGCAACCGAATATGGCAGGCAACTGTGCAAGCAACTGGCTGTAACTTTGGCCGATTATGATGTTATTATAGTTAGCGGCCTGGCATATGGGATTGATATAGCTGCTCATAAAGAGAGCTTGTATCAGGACATACCCACCATTGGAATTCTTGCTCATGGACTGGATCGGGTTTACCCTCCAGTACATCAGCCAATTGCTCAAAAAATGATGCTAAACGGTGGTTTGCTCACCGAATTCCCGTTGCACACCAATCCGGATAAAGAGAATTTTCCGAAGCGAAACCGCATTATTGCAGGGCTTGCAGACGCCACAATAGTTGTAGAAGCCACTGCTAAAGGAGGTGCTTTAATTACAGCTGATATTGCAAATTCCTATCATCGGGATGTTTATGCTTTTCCCGGCAGAACAACCGATGTGAGCTCTGAGGGATGTAATTTCCTGATTAAAACAAATAGGGCAGCGCTGATTAATCATGCAAAAGACCTGGCTTATTATCTGGGATGGGATGAAATAAAGACAAAAAAGACTAAGCAAACTCAATTGTTAATAGGCCTCTCTACTGAAGAACAGAAGATTGTTGACCTTTTACAGGTAACGAATTTAAGGATTGATGAACTGTCCATACGGTCTGAAATTCCTCAAAGCAAGCTCGCCATGCATTTGTTAAACCTTGAAATGCAGGGGATTCTGATCTCTTTACCGGGTAAAACCTATAAATTAAGTGGTTAAGGTTCTGTGTTTACCTATATATTGCATTGTTTGTAAGTCTATTGGAGTACTAGATTAAAATAATATTCTATATTTTTGGTTATTTCAATATTAAATTACGAATATTCATTTATAAATAAAATTCCAATCTTCAATCTGTATTTTTGTACCATGTGGTACAACAATATTTTAGAAACCATTGGTAATACTCCATTGGTAAAATTGAATAACATTACAAAGGATATTCCGGCTACGATATTGGCTAAAATTGAGACAACCAACCCTGGTAACTCAATAAAAGATCGTATGGCGGTTAAGATGATAGAAGACGCTGAAAAAAGTGGTAAACTGAAACCTGGCGGTACAATAATAGAGGGAACATCCGGAAATACCGGTATGGGATTAGCTATGGCGGCCATTATAAAAGGTTACAAGTGTATTTTTACTACCACAGATAAGCAATCAAAAGAAAAGGTAGATGCTTTACGTGCCTTTGGTGCAGAGGTAATAGTATGTCCAACTAACGTTGAACCAGAAGATCCAAGGTCTTATTATTCAGTATCTACACGTTTAGAGCGTGAGGTTCCAAACTCATGGAAGCCTAACCAATATGATAATTTATCTAACTCACAGGCCCATTATGAGCAAACTGGTCCTGAAATTTGGGCACAAACTGAAGGAAAGATCACTCACCTGATAGTAGGTGTTGGTACAGGAGGCACAATTTCTGGTACCGGGAAATACCTTAAAGAACAGAACCCTAATATTAAAGTTTGGGGAATTGATACTTATGGATCGGTTTTCAAGAAATATAAAGAGACCGGAATATTTGATAAAAATGAGGTCTATCCTTATATAACTGAGGGCATTGGAGAAGATTTTCTTCCTAAAAATGTTGATTTTGATATCATCGATCTTTTTGAAAAGGTAACAGATAAAGACGCGGCTTTAATGACGCGTGATATAGCGCGCAAAGAGGGAATTTTTGTTGGTAATTCAGCAGGTTCTGCAGTTGCCGGACTGTTGCAATTAAAAGATAAATTGAAGCCTGAAGATGTTGTAGTGATCATATTTCATGACCATGGCAGTAGATATATGGGTAAAATGTACAACGAGGATTGGTTAAGGGAGCGTGGCTTTTTAAAGGACGAAAAGCTTACTGCTTCTACTATTATCGATAAAAAAGACAAAACAGAAATTGTAACTATTGATTGTGAAAAGACTATTCTTGAAGCAATAAATACAATGCATATGTTAAATATATCGCAAATTCCGGTTACCCAAAAAGAAATGGTTGTTGGTAAGCTGGCCGAAGGTGATATTTTAAAGGCTTTAATGGAAAATCCGTCACTTAAATCAGCTAAGGTTCAGGAGATTATGTCATCCGGATTTCCTTTTGTTGACCTCAATACATCAATTGACAGGATTTCTGCGTTAATAAACATAGAAAACAGTGCGGTACTGGTTGAGACAGAGGGGGGTAAGATCGAGATTATCACTCAGTATGATATTATTAATGCTATTTCTGCTTAAATAAGCAACCGAGACAAAAACCACTATACAGTAAAAAAGCCCCAATTTGGGGCTTTTTTATTTATCGTATAATAATGTTTTTTAGTGAGAAGGAGCAGAAGCCTCGATACGTTTAATTTGTGCACCTAATGCACGTAAACGAATGTCAATGTCTTGATAACCACGCTCAATCTGCTCAATATTAAAGATGGTAGATTTTCCTTCGGCCGATAGGGCCGCAATTAATAAAGAAACTCCGGCACGTATATCAGGAGAAGTCATGCTGATCCCTCTAAGTTTATATTTCTTGTCAATACCGTTAACGGTAGCTCTATGCGGATCGCAAAGAATGATCTGGGCACCCATATCAATCAATTTATCAACAAAAAACAATCTGCTTTCGAACATTTTCTGGTGAATAAGCACGTTTCCTCTTGCTTGTGTAGCAATAACCAACACAATGCTTAAAAGATCCGGAGTAAAGCCCGGCCATGGAGAATCGGCAATAGTAAGCATTGAACCATCTATAAATGACTCAATTACATAATGTTTTTGAGAAGGAATATAGATGTCATCACCTCGTAATTCAAATTTGATACCCAGCTTTCTGAATACATCAGGAATTACACCAAGCTCAGAATAGCACACGTTTTTAATGGTGATTTCGGACTCGGTCATTGCTGCTAAACCTATGAATGAGCCAATTTCAATCATATCGGGAAGCATTCTATGTTCAGTGCCACCTAGTTTTTCCACTCCTTCAATAGTAAGCAGGTTAGAACCAACACCGGTGATTTTTGCACCCATGCGGTTCAGCATTTTACAAAGCTGTTGCAGGTAAGGTTCACATGCCGCATTATATATGGTAGTAGTACCTTTGGCAAGTACGGCTGCCATAACAATATTGGCAGTTCCTGTTACCGAAGCCTCGTCTAATAATATATATGCGCCTTTTAGATTTGTAGCATCTACATTAAAAAACTCTTTTTTAGAGTCGTACACAAACTTAGCACCTAATTTTTCAAAGCCTAAAAAGTGAGTATCTAATCTTCTCCTGCCTATTTTATCGCCTCCCGGCTTAGGAATTGCAGCGGTACCAAAACGGCCCAAAAGTGGACCAACTATCATGATTGAACCTCTTAAACCACCGCCTTTAGCTTTAAAAGCATCGGATAAGAAGAATTTAAGGTCAATGTTTTTAGCTTCAAAGGTGTAGGTATCTTTAGACAAGCGCTCTACGGTTACTCCCATATCGCCCAGCAATTCAATAAGCTTGTTTACATCTTTGATATCTGGAATATTACTGATGGTAATTTTCTGATCTGTTAATAAAACAGCAGCGATGATCTGTAAGGCCTCATTTTTTGCTCCCTGAGGATGAATTTCACCCTTTAACTTCTTTCCACCAATTATTTCAAATGCGTTCATACTACTGTTAAGGATCTAAATATTAAAATTGGTAAGAATTAATGTCTCTGCTTAGGGTTATTGTTACGTTGCTGACGGTTGTTATTATTTTGTCTGCCTTTATTGTTATTGTTGTTTCTACCGCGGTTGTTGTTATTTGTAGGTCTGCTTACAACAGGCTTAAATTCAACTTTGTTTAGATTAACATTATCATCCAGTTCAAGCTGACCGCCAGATAGTTCACGTAAATTTTTGAAGATTGTTTCATCAGCTACGCTATCTTTATTCCAGGTAACATAAGCCATTTTCATGAAGTTAGCTATGCCTTGTACCATAGCAGCTCTGCGTTCCGGTTCATCAACAGCTTTAGCCTTTTCAATCATTACTTCAACCGTTTTGCCGTAATGCTTGTATTTGATTTTTTGCTGAGGATAACCAATATGGTCAGGTTTTATTAAAGCTGCTTCAGGAGTAGGCTTAGGATAAGGACTGTCCACATCTATTTGATATCCGGATATGATGTGTAAATGGTCCCAAAGTTTATGTTTAAAATCGGCAACATCGCGCAAATGAGGATTTAAAAATCCCATTAAGTCGATCACTGCCTGTGCGTATTTATTACGTTCTTCACGATCTGGTAATTCAATAATGTACTTAACCATGTTTTGTACATTACGGCCATATTCGGCCAGAATTAATTCGTTTCTAGTGGTATTATAGTCGAAATTCATTTAATTTATTTCTATGAAGTAGTCGTTCAGGAATAACGGCTAAATTTCAATTTTTATATAATTCTCGTTGTAGATTATTTATAAGCCTTACGATTCTCTGTCTAAGTTAATACAGATTTAGCAAATATATATCTTATTTAACAATTCGCAATTTAGCAAATTTTAATAATAACTGCTTATTACCCAGTCCCTGAAAAAATACAGTAGCTTTTACATCAGGTAATGTACCTTCTAGGGCAACTATTTTACCAAAACCGAACTTCTCATGTTCTACATCCATGCCATTTTGGAATAGATTGGCAGCATCAGGAGCGAAACCAGGTGTTGGTACGTGCGCCTTTGGAAGCAATGAAGTAGTTTTTGGACGAGGGGCAGGGGAGCTGGTTCCTGTAGCTGTACCCGAACCTGAGCTCGACATTGCAGGTTTTGGTTTGCTAAAGCTATCCCTTTGTTGTGTCCAGCTTCTGCGTTCGCCATCAAAACTGTCTTGTCCTAAATTGCTTTTAGCTGGTTTTACCACTTCAATTTCTAAATAGCGGGCATTAATTTCATTTATGAATCTGCTTGGTTCACAATTGGTTAACGTTCCCCAACGGTATCTGGAAGTAGCATAAGTTAAAGTCAGCTTCTTCTCTGCCCTTGTTATGGCAACATAAAATAAACGTCGTTCTTCCTCCAGGTCGGTACGCGAATTTAAACTCATTTGCGAGGGGAACAGATTTTCTTCTAATCCCACTACAAATACGTTTTTAAATTCCAATCCTTTTGCAGAGTGTATGGTCATTAACGAAACAGTTTCTTTATCTTTTTCATCCTGTCTATCGTCATTGGTTAACAACGCGATATCCTGCATAAAAATAGCAAGGCTCCTGTCTTCAATATCTTCACGCTCAGCAAATTCTTTGATACCATTTAGTAACTCCTGAATGTTTTCGTATCTGCTGCGTCCTTCAATACTATCGTCGGTATGTAATTCTTTTAATATTCCCGAGTGCTGTGCAATATAGAGTGCGGTTTCGTAAGCATCCAATTTTTTAGATTCTGCGGCAAAGCTTTGTATCAGCATGGCAAAATCATTCAATTGGTTTGCTATTCTTCCTTCTATATACTGTTGCGGACTGCATATTACCTGCCACATGGTGATGTCATGCTTATCGGCGGCAACTATGATCTTCTCAACCGTAGTATCACCAAGTCCGCGACGAGGGTAATTGATTACTCTTTTTATCGCCTCTTCATCACTAGGATTAAAGGTTAAACGGAAATAGGCAATTAAATCCTTTATCTCCTTACGTTGATAGAAGGAGAGGCCTCCGTATATTTTATAAGGAACATTTAGTTTCCTTAAAGCCTCCTCCATAGCCCTTGATTGGGCATTTGTTCTATATAGAATGGCAAAATCACTAAACTTAAGTCCTTTTGAACTACGATCCTGAACAATAGCTTCGGCAACCAGTTTACCTTCTTCGTTATCTGTAAATGCGCGCTGAACTTTAATTCTATCGCCGGCCTCATTGTCAGAAAATACATTCTTCTCCAGCTGGTTTTTGTTGTTTGCGATGATGCTGTTGGCAACCTCAACAATGTTTTGAGTAGAGCGGTAGTTCTGCTCTAATTTATATACCTGCAACTCAGGATAATCACGTTCAAAGTTTAATATATTCTGAATGTTTGCACCCCTAAAGGCATAGATACTTTGGGCATCATCACCTACAACGCATATATTTTGGTATGCAGCGGCCAGTTTTTTAACAATTGTGTATTGCGAAAAGTTGGTATCCTGGTACTCATCCACCATCAGGTATTTAAATTTCTGCTGGTATTTATTTAATACATCCGGATGATTTTTAAGCAGGACATTGGTTTTGAAAAGTAAATCATCAAAATCCATTGCTCCGGCTTTAAAACACCGTTTAGTATATGTTTCATAAATAGAACCCATTAAAGGGCGTTTATTGCTGACGTCTTCAGCCTGAATTTCAGCACTTTGAAGATACTCCGAATAAGAAACCAGGTTATTTTTAGCAGACGAAATTCTGTTATAAACAAAGTTAGCGTTATACAATTTGTCGTCAAGCTGCATCTCTTTTAATATAGATCTGATCAGACTTTTACTGTCGTCCGTATCATATATTGTAAAGTTAGATGGATATCCGATTTTTTCAGCTTCAACCCTTAATATCTTGGAAAATACAGAGTGAAAAGTACCCATCCAGATGTTTTTTGCTTCCGGGCCAACTACTTTCATAATCCTCTCGCGCATGTCTTTAGACGCCTTATTGGTAAAGGTAAGTACAAGAATATTAAAAGGATCCACACCTTTTTGAATCAGATGGGCTACTCTATATGTAATTACACGTGTTTTACCGGAACCAGCACCTGCAACTATCATTGCCGGGCCTTGTGTGTTTTCTACTGCTGCGCGTTGTTGGGGGTTTAAACCTGCTAAATAATCCAAAATCCGTTCCTGTTTCTGCTTTTAGGGTATAATACTTAAGATATAATCTTTTTAGGTTACAAAGCTACATTTTTTAGGAGTTGTTTCAAAAAGTATCTGGTACTGTTTCCAGTTCGAATTTTACTTAGATAGTGTTTTCAATAGCTCCTTGGCTGGAACAGATTTAACATTTCCATCTTTATCGCCAACTATCAAATTTTCGTTGTTGGCTGCTGAAGATTCAGCAAGTTTACGAAGTGCCTTGTTAAGCCCTATCATTACCTTTTCAGTGAATGTAGAGTCCTGAATTATATGATCAATATTTTTCATGGCCTTGCTTTATTATTCTATCCCAAATGTCGTTATTAAAAACTGTTTTTCCAAAGCTGTCGCTTTTAGCAATAACTTCAGGCATTAAATCAATATTATCAACCAACGTCCATTCATTACAAATTGGCATATACAATTGACATAGGTTTTTAATTCCACGGTAATATCTTCTTTTAATTACATCTTCGGGTATATCATGTCCTCCATTACTTACGCGTTTTGCTACCCGTTGTATTGCCATCTGAGGGGAGCTTAACCAAAAATAAAGCAAGCTTACTTCATAGCCCTTTTCTTGTGCTTTCTTAACCATTGTAACGTAACTTCTTGTTGATAATGTGGTTTCAAACGCAAAATCAGCACCCTCATTCATTAATTCCTGGATTCGGCTTAACATTATTCTACCTGCTTCAAAAGCAACACCTTCCGGATTAAAGGGTGAAATTCCTGCTGCTATGTTATCAGCATTAACGAACTCTTTGCAGTTCAGTATTTCTGGTAATATAGTGTAACTAGCAGTGGTTTTACCTGCACCATTACATCCTGCTATAATATATAGATTAGACATGACTACGAAGTTACCAAATATTGAAGAGTTGAGGTATGTTTTGTTGCTTCGTCATCTCGACGATAGGAGAGATCTCTTGCTTATGCTATTTGCTACGCATCTACTTCGTTGTCAAGAGATCTCTCCTATCGTCGAGATGGCGACCGCCTTAGAACGACCGCTTTAAGACAACCGCTTTGAAAATATGCTAAATACTTCCCAGGTATCGGCTATTTCCTATTTTCTTTCTGTTTAATGAACTGATGCTTACATAAACTTCAAGCCTTTTGCCGGCCATTTTTGGATTAAATTTAAAAATACACTGCTTATCGCGGCGTTTTATGCCACCAGTAAAACCATCTGTTACATGTAGGTCAGGACAATAGATCACCAGCATAACCTGATCATCAAAAGATGTATTTTTAATCCCATTGTCCAACCAGCTCAGTTTTAAAACATCAGGAGCTTGCAGTTCCATAGCTACTTCTTCAATCATAGGTAAATTGCCTTTACTGATCACAAATTCATGGTAAGCTACCAGGTAATTTGGATGTTTTCCTATAACAGCCTTATGATAATTCTCAGAAAAAGCGGCACTAATCTCTGTTCTTTGCTCTGCATGATGCATAAAACCTATCGACACATAGGGATGGAAAGGTACCAGCAGTTCATTCATGAACCTTAGTTTTTGCCTGCTTTCTATTTGAGCAGGACTCTTTGTTTTCTTGTTTTTTTTCTTTGGAACCTGACGTAAATAAGGAATGCCTTTCCATATTCCTCCAATTACAGGGCCTATCTTCCCAGATATTGCGCCTAAGATTCCTTTACTCATTTTTGCCATTTCATTAAATTTTAATAGTTAAACATTTATTTATTTGTCTCATTGTACTCTAATACACTCACGCTTTAATGACAATTTTTATATCACTCAAAAAAGCGTTTTAAATGATAAAGGTCGTTCAGAGTCGTTTCAAAGTCGTTAAAGAGTCGTCTGAAAGTCGTTTATTTAACAGGGCTGAATGGGCCTAAATCAAGCTTCGGTACAACCCTTATAACAATCTAAATCATTGAAATACAAAGTAAAACATAAAAAAAATAATATGGCAGTTCCGGGGGGTCCCCGACCCCCCTGTTAAAATGACCCAAAAATGCAGTCAGCTGGCTGGAATCAAAGAAAAATTTTTATTAAAAAGGGTAAAATTTAAGCAATTACCAATGTATGGTAGTTAATCACATCCAATCTTTTTTGGAAACCTCGATTTTATAGGTCCAATAATTTACCAAACTTTTAATGTGGCTGTAGTTTCCATATTTGAAGTGAATTACACCAGCTGCAGTGTGGATGATTAAATGGCCCACATCTGCAGCTTTATGCCAAAAATATTGTTTGGCAGTTATTGCCTGGATTTTATGGGGCTCAATAATCTCGTGTTCTACATCCCAGATCCCACTTTTTTTAATGATGAAATGCTCATCAACATATAATCTGTGGCGCTTAAATTCGAAATACAGCATTGTGCCAACCACTATTATATAAGGTACAACGATAAGTAAATAGTTTCTTAGCAGGGGGAGGGCATAGTTGCTTAACAATACAAACACTGTTATTGGAAATACAATCCAGATCATAGTTTGCAGAAAGATGAAGCGATAGTTTGGTTTTAGTTCTGCACCTTTTGATGGTGTCCTACTAAGAATCATCTTTAAAACTTCATTACGCTCTGTTTCGCTGCAACCAGGTATTTCTATGTCCGATTTTTTACTGTCTTCCTTATCAGCAGAATCAAATGAAGCCTGCTTAATTT
>NZ_CAMLHF010000117.1 GCF_946479715.1 uncultured Pedobacter sp.
TGTAAATTACATATACAACCAACAAGGAACCCTGGCGGGAAGTTTTCCTTCTCCAAGAGACCTTAAATACGCTGAAAAGGCCTTATCTGATTCTGAATATATTCTGGTAACCAGCGATTTTCATTTTATCTGTAAAAGACTGGCTGACAATTCTGTAAAATACGATATAGATCTTCTGGAAAAAATCGGAGAAATTAGAAGCGGTGTTATTAATGAAATAAAGATTAACAGCAGTTCAATTGAGATCGATTATTCGGTGGTTAATAAAGACGGTGTTAGCATTAATGTAAGAAACGAAATAAGATCCTCAACCGGAGAAGAGCTGTAAAGCTAATACAAGGCACCTTTGGTAATAGAATTGTTATATAATTTATTAAAGAATGATTTTCTCTTTGATAAATGTTCTATTTGTTAAAAAGTAATTATGCCCTCCGTTCAAAAAAAATCTGCCCCACTTTTACTTGTTGTGTTGGCCTTTCTTATCGTTTACGCGGTATGGGGATCAACCTATTTTTTCATATCTAAAGCTGTAGCCGGCTTTCCACCATTCTTTTTAGGCGCATTTAGATTTATCATTGCGGGCACCCTCTTGCTTGGCTGGTGCATTTTTAATGGTTTGCCGGTATTTAATAAGAAGAATATATTTCATGCAGGCATAAGCGGTATACTGATGCTTGGTGTAGGTAATGGAATAGTGATCTGGGTAGAACAATTTTTACCGAGTGGACTGGTTGCCATTATGGTTTCGTCAGCAGCAATCTGGTTTGTGATATTAGATAAGGGCAAGTGGAAAGAAAACTTTAGCAACAAATTTACTGTTGCCGGTTTAATCATCGGCTTTTTGGGTGTAATTCTTTTATTCTGGGAACAACTAACAGCCAGCTTCTCTGTTCAACAAGATTCCAGAAATGTTCTGGGCATGATCCTTTTAATTATTGGCCCAATTGGCTGGGCCGGCGGATCGTTGTATTCAAAATATCATCCTGCGCCTGATACCCCTGCATCGGTTTCTACTGCATGGCAGATGTTAATTGCAGGAGTTTTATTTATACCGGGAAGTATCATTGCAGGAGAAATGAATGATTTTCAGTTTCAGAATGTTCCCGAATCTGCATGGTGGTCAATTGCCTATCTGATCATATTCGGATCAATAGTGGCATTTAGCGCCTATGTATGGCTACTACAGGTTCGCCCTGCAACACAAGTAAGCACTTATGCTTATGTAAACCCTGTGGTTGCGGTATTACTTGCTGTATTTTTTGCAAATGAGATCATAAGCATTATCCAGATAACTGGTTTAGTTGTTATTCTGGCCAGCGTTTTACTGATCAACTTGTCTAAATATAAAAAGTCGCCCGTTAAGGCGACTTAATTCATAAACTAAAATTAACCAATATTAATTACCGCTAAATTTGCCTCACGATAATTAATTCTGGTGCTGAACTACAGAATAATACTTTAGTTCAATAATATCATTTGGTAAGGGTTTAGTGTTCCATGATTTGTGAATGGCCAAAGCTGCTCCAACTGCAGTTGCCTGTGCCATAAAGGCTGCAAACACTTCAAGTTCAGGAAATGCAAGAGCTAGCAAATTCATAAATATGGCATTTTTACTAAAGCCTCCGTCTACAAATATTCGTTTTACCTTGGTGCCTTTAAGCACTCTGTTTGTAGCTATATATTGCAGATTTACCAGATCTAAAACAAGTTGATGATAGGCTATAATATCTGATGAATAGTCTGCCAGGTTACGCTCTCCAAAAGAAGTAATATCCGATTGGGATTTATGCTCCAGTTGTTCAATGATCTTTGGATCGTATGGAACAGAGCGATAAGTGATGATGTCTGTACCGAAATGAGCTGCAATTCGTTTCACCTGCTGTTCATGCTCGTATCCTGAAAAAAGACGCGATGCTTTAACCGGCTTACCCTCGTATTGCAGATAACAAAGGCAATCATTTTCCAGCTCCTCTGCTGTAAGCGGACTAGAGTTAAAAGGGTTAAGGCTAATACACCATGTACCTGTAGATAATAAAATAAATGGCTCATGGAAATTTACCAGATAAGGCACCAAAGCGGCTGAGCTATCATGAAACCCAGCCCCTACAGCATAATTGTTGCCTGGAAATGCAGCAGGCATTACACTGTTTGAAGGAACAATAGGCGCAAGCTTGTCAAATATGCCTTCCTTTTTAACCCATTCGTGGTAAGTGTTTTTGGTGAAATCCCATAAATTGGTATGACAGCCTATACTGGTAAGGTCTGAATATGCTTCGCCTGAAATCAGATAACTAAGGTATTGCGGCAAATGAAGCGCATACTTTATTCTTTTAAAGAGTTCAGGGTTTTCGTATTTAATCCGGTACAACTGCATCCCCGAATTCAGGCTCCCCAACACCGGAGATGCGGTGAGATTAGAGAATGCTTCTTTTCCTCCGTAGGTATTATAAAATTGTTCTGTAAGTTCCTCCGGATAGGCTTTCAGATAATTATATAGTGGTGCCAAAGGATTCCCGGCCTCATCTATATAAACAAAGCTGGCACCGTAAGTTGCAAAATTAATAGACTTTATTTCGAAAGCCGGATTTCTAAAAACCTCCCTTAAGGAATCAAAAATAGATAACCTTAAGCTTTCCAAATTCTCACACGGGTCCCCATCCTCGTCTACAGTTTCGGTAAACCGAGCTGATCTTTCAAAAACTATTTTATAGTTCTCATCAAAAAGAAACAGCTTCTTATTGGTTTTACCAACATCAAAAATCGCTATTACCGGGGTTGCCTTCATTTTAACTCCCATCAATTACAACCCTGTTGCTACCGTTTTTGCTCCACGGTTTTTAATTAACTCTTGTCGCACATTGAATTTCCTGAAAGCTTCAATTGGTGATAATGCTGCTCCTGAACGTAAACGCGCTTCGGCTACCAACGGACGTAAATCTGTTCTGAAAGCCTGCTGTAAGATCTCCTGACTGCGTGCTACATCATTAATGGCTTGTGCTTCCTGTAAAGCAACACGATCAACAGATAGTGCCTGAGCGTAAGCAATCATTATAGCCTCAACAGATTGTAAAAGGTCTTCGAGCGGATCTTTTACGTTATGTGATGCATCAATCATCCAACCCAGGTCTTCTCTATGATCCATTCCGCGGGCATCCATGCCTTCAACAAGTTCATTAAATATAAGGAACAGTTGATACGGTTTAATGCTGCCGGCGGTTAAATCGTCATCGCCATATTTTGAATCGTTAAAGTGGAAACCACCTAGTTTTTCTTCCATCAGCAAAAGCGAAACAATTTGCTCAATATTTGCATTCGGCAGGTGGTGACCAAGATCTACCAAAGTATATGCTTTTGGCCCTAGCTTATTGGCAAATAATAAAGATTGGCCCCAGTCTCCAACTGTTGTTGAATAAAAATTAGGTTCAAAGGCTTTGTACTCTACAAATATCTTCCAGTCATTTGGTAAAGCTGCGTAGATTTCGCGTAAACTTTCTAAAGTATTTTGGAAGGCTTTTCTGAAATTAAGCTGCCCCGGAAAACAAGATCCATCCGCCAGCCATACAGTAAGTGCTTTGGATCCCAATTCAACACCCTGACGAATAACTTCTATGTTATGGTCAACAGCATGTTTTCTCACTGCTTTATCTACATGCTGTAACGATCCGAATTTATAACTCTGTGCCTGATCTGGTTGATCCTGAAACGTATTTGAGTTCATAGCATCAAAACGTAGACCATGTTGTGCCGCCAAAGCCTTAATTGCATTTGTATTATCAGCTACGTCCCATGGAATGTGTAAAGAAATAGCACCGCTTGAGCCGTTAAGCTTGTGTAGCAAACCTATATCTTCAATTTTTTCTTCCAGATTTCTAGGCTCCCCCCCTGAAGAGAAACGTCCGAATCTTGTTCCGCCGGTACCTAAAGCCCAGCTTGGAATAGCAATCTGGAAATCTACCAGTTTCTGAATAATACTTTGAGCGTTAGAAATTTCTGATGTAATGAAGTCAAGCTGACGCTCATGTTTGGCCAAAAGCTCGCTGTTATGTGATTCTAATTGATAATTTTCTAGTTTCATCTGTGTAGGTTTTAAGTTTTAACGAACAAAGGCATTTGCAACGCCCCCATCCACATTCAATACATTACCTGTTGATTTATTCATTAGTCCGCCAACAAAAGCAAAACATGCGTTAGAGATATCCTCAGGCAATATCACTTCATTAAGCAAGGTACGCTTTGCATAGAAAGCTGGCAACTCTTGTACCGTAATTCCATATGCTTTTGCTCTGCCTGCAGCCCATTCGCCTTCCCAAATCTTACTGTCTGAGATTACAGCATCAGGGTTAACCGTATTTACGCGGATATGATCAGTCCCAAGTTCAGCTGCATTTAATCTGCTTAAGTGTAACTGAGCAGCTTTTGCAGATCCATAGCCAGCATTGTTTGGTCCTGAAACCAACGCATTTTTACTAACTATATTCAATACATCGCCACCAATAGCCTGTTTACGCATTACCTCTACCCCAGCCTGGGTAACAAGGAACTGGCCTTTTACCAGAATATCATATAAAAGGTCCCAATCTTTTTCGGTATGCTCTTCAATAGGTTTTGAAATAGAGATACCGGCACAATTTACCACTATATCTACCCCTCCAAATTCCAGACTTGCTTCTTCAAAGGCATTTTTAATGCTTGCTGAATCAGTTACATCTAATATTACAGCAGTATAAGCATCCTTACCGAACTCATTGTTAAAGCTGTCGTTAGCTTTTTGCAGCCTGCCTGCATCATTATCATTGATTACAGCACATGCACCTTCTTCTATAAATTTGCGGGCAATGGCTTTACCAATACCGCCGGCGCTGCCAGTAATGAGGGCCACTTTACCCGAAAGTGGTTTTGGCTTAGGCATTCTTTGCAATTTCGCCTCTTCCAAAAGCCAGTATTCAATATTGAATGCTTCCTGTCTCGGTAAAGAAGTGTATTCAGATATGGCTTCAGCGCCTTTCATTACATTGATGGCATTAGTATAAAACTCGGCAGCAACTCTGGCAGTTTGTTTATCCTTAGAGAAAGAGAACATTCCTATTCCAGGATATAATATAATTACCGGATTAGCATCGCGCATTGCCGGACTGTTATCATGTTTACAAGAATTATAATATTCGGCATACATTTTACGATATGCTTCAAATTCAGGAGCCAATCTTTCTTTCAGTGCTTTAACATCACTGATGTCTTCATTAGGTGCAAGTTTAAGTACCAGCGGACTTATCTTAGTGCGTAGGAAATGATCTGGGCAGCTTGTTCCAAGTGGCGCTAAGCGATCTAAATCGTTAGAGTTAATAAACTCCAGCACTCTTGCATCATCAGTAAAATGACCTGCCATATGCTTTTCACTTGAGCAAAACCCTCTTAATACAGGAGCGATAGCTGCAGCTTGCTTACGGCGTAGATTTTGTGCAGCGCTTTCAATTTTCTGGCCTCCAAATACAGGTTTTTTCTTGCCGT
Source organism: uncultured Pedobacter sp. (assembly GCF_946479715.1). The sequence continues at coordinate 5,509 of NZ_CAMLHF010000117.1, forward strand.
AGTTGGCTTCAAGATATTCGGCACATTTTTCTATTACTTCAAGGGTATTGATGTAACTTTCGAAGGCTGTATCTCCCCAGGTAAACAACCCGTGCGAGCCTAACATAATACCTCTTATGCCTGGATTATCGTCTAAACATTTACGTAATTGCAATCCAAGCTCAAAGCCTGGTTTTTGCCATGGCACCCAGCCAATTGTTCCGTTAAATAATTCTTTAGTGATGCGTTCTCCATCTTTAGCTGCCGCTATCGCAATTGCAGCATCAGGATGCAGGTGATCTATGTGTTTAAAAGGTAAAAAACCATGTAATGGCGTGTCGATAGATGGAGCTTTAGATTTCAGGTCATATATGCAATGATTAAACAATTCAACCATTTCATCTTCATGTGGAAGTCCTCTGTAAATATTTTTAAGATTACGCAAGCTATCCACATACAATGCAGCCAAACCGCTTTGTTTCAATGTGCCTAAATCTCCTCCAGATCCTTTAACCCACATTACTTCGGTATCCTGTCCGGTTAAAGGGTGCTTTGCAATTGCCTTACAAGAGGTATTGCCACCTCCATAATTTGTAAGTCTTAGATCAGCACCTAGTAAATTTGAACGGTAGATTAACAATGCAACCTCGTCACCAGCCAGTTCAGCAGCCTTTGCATCATCCCACAAATAACTTACATGTTTAAAATCAGTTGTTCTAACAGTCATAAAAATATTTCATTAATTAAATTTGTATTTACTTGATTGAGTTCCCGTAGCCAACAATTAGCACAGAAATAATAATAATAGCTATACCTGCTATCACGGTACCGAAAGTTTTCTTCTTTACTCCCGACCATTCCCTTAATACAAGGCCCCAGGCATTAGCAATTAGAATAATAAATGCCATGTGCAGTATCCATGAACTGGCTCCGTTACCTAGTTTACTTTCGCCCATTCCATAAAAGAAAAATTGCAAAAACCAGGTGGTACCTGCCAGCGCAGAAAATATGTAGTTCTTTAAAAGAGGTGTCTCTTTGTTCGTATAGTCACCAAAAGTTTTGTTACGGAAATTCAAAATCATACACCAGATCAGGTTGGTAGTTAACCCTCCCCATAATATGAGGATATAAGTTACATTGTTCTGGAAAAGGAATTCGCCCTGTCCCGGATGTGTACTTTTCCAAATATCATTTGCAGCATTGGCCATGTCTTTTCCGGCATCAATACCAAATGCAAAACAAGCACTAAGGATACCTGAAATAATAGATACGGTAAGGCCCAGACCAATTTTGTATTCGTTATTAGATGGATCGGCCTTGCCTGCCGCTACCAGGTCTTTTTCTTTCATGCCACCAGCCTTACCACAAACTATAATCCCTATAACGCAGATTGCTAATCCCAGTAAAACCATTTGTCCCCATTGGCTGTTCAACATATCTGTTAAACTATCCTTTCCGGGTTTTGGATTAAAATTATAATATATTGAAGGGATTATTGCTCCAAAAACAGAACATAGTCCGAGAATAATAGAGCTTCCTAATGATACCCCGAGGTACCTTACACCCAAACCATAGGTTAATCCGCCTATTCCCCATAACGCGCCGAAAAAGTAAGTAAGTAATAAGATTTTACCGTTTGTTGCAGCAATGATATCTGTAAAACCGGGAATAGTAAGCCATGCTGCAAAAGGCGGCACAAGCAACCATGAAAAGATACCACCTACAATCCAGTAACTCTCCCAGGCCCATCCCTTAACCTTCTTATAAGGAATATAAAAACTACCAGAGGCAAAGCCTCCTATAAAATGGAAAATGACCCCGAAAATTACTTGCATACTTATTGAACTTTATATTTGGTTAAAATAATAGTCCTAATTTATACAAGTAGATTTTTAAAACTGTCATGTACTATCATGAAGAAGTACAAATAAATTCATTACAGTCTAAAAAAAATTAAATTGATGCTCTGCGGGTATAATAAAAAGGTACTTCGATATGGCGTCTGGAGTTATCCAGAATAAGATTTGCCGCCACAGTACCCATAAATTTAAAGTCAGTAGAAATAGTAGTAATGCCGTTTAATAATATTTTCTTTAAAGGGGTCTCATTGTAAGATATTACACCTACATTCTTTCCTATTTTATATTTCATACTAATAAGCCGTTCTAATAAAATAACCAGATCGGCTTCCATTAAATTAATAAAAGCTTCTCCTTCGTTTATTGGCTCAATAGATATATCACTTACTACGTGATGAGAAAAGGCGTATTGCTGACAAAAGCGATGGAACCCATCTAAAATCTCTTTAGGAAAATAACTTTTTTTAGGAAAAATTATTTTTAGTGTGTGGTATTTGCTAAGCTCATTACGGGCCTGTTCTAAAGCATCGTAAATATTCTTTTCAAAGTTTTCATAAGCCGCAGCATAATCGCCATCAACCCCTTTTATCTTTTTATCCAGTAAAACCAGTTTTTCTTTTGGAATGGTATTGATGATATCTCTGGCATATTCCTCGCCTTCAATAAAATGAGGAATGATCACATAGTGAGAATATTCTTCTTTTTTATCGGTCAAAAATCGTTTAAAAAGCCTAAAATCATTGTTATAGATATAAAAGTCTACAGATACATCCTCGCCCAATGCAGCAATAAATGCATCGTAAACAATCTTTTTGTGTGCGCTAAGTTTATTGAAAAGCAGAAACACCTTTAGTTTCTGCTTAAAATCTATATTGGCAATATAATAGCCTTTACCGGGAACGGAGTTAATTACACCTATGTTTTTAAGGTACTTGTATCCTTTTTCAGCGGTATCACGCGAAATCTCCAGCTTATAACTCAACTCATTAATAGAAGGCAATAAATTGTCTTTCTTTAACTTACCCAGCTCAACAGCTTTTATAATTGCGCTGGACAGTTGCAAATATTTAGGTGTTGCAGAATACTCATCAATATGAATAAAATCAAAAAACTTAGTCTTCATCTTTCTAAAAGTAAGTAATTTAATGCAATTGGTCTATACCAGACAAATAACTGCTATCTGATCTCAAACTGATATTTACCTGCTCCAATGTTTGTTTTGGCGGCAACTGGTTTACCATCTTTAAAAGCCTTTTTACCCTCTGTTAATGGGAACGTAATTGTTGCACTTGAATTTGCTGGAATGGTTACCGCATAGATTACAACATTTCCTGATCTTTTCCATGAAGACACAATCTTACCATAAGGACCGTCGTGCTCTGCCTCGAAATGTTCTAATCCTGAAACAAAGTTAGGTCGAAGCTGAATATTCTTAAATCCTGGTTGTTGTTCATCAGGATGAATCCCGCCCAGGCCTTTAAAGAACCAGCCTCCTATTTCTCCAAACATCATATGGTTTAATGAAATATCTCTTTCCGCTTTTATATCCCAGTTTTCATATAAGGTAGTTGCTCCATTCACAATCCACCATCCCCATGAAGGGTAGGTATCTTGAGCGGCAAGTTTATAGGCAGTTTCTGCCTGTCCGTTATCACTCAATGCATTTAATATTGCTTTTGCCCCTAGTACACCCACGTCAAGATGCATTCCATCGGCAGCAACTCTTTTGGCAAGATTCTCTGCAACTTTTGTAATAAGCTCTTCAGGTACCAACCCCCATTGCAGGGCAACACTTAATTCGGTTTGTACGCCTGATGCATAAATGCCTGTTGTGCGGTTTAAATACTTATCGTTTATTGCTTTTTTAATTTTCTCTGCAAGATTGCTATAGTAACTGTAATCGGCCTGCTTACCAAACATTTTTGCTGCCTTTGCAAGGATAACTGCATCTACATAGTAATAAGTAGAAGAAGTATACTCTAATGATGATTGTGATTTAACGGGCACCCAATCGCCCCTGCCAAAGGTTGTTAATCCTGCCGGACTAATTTGTTCTATGTAATTCACATACCTTTTAATGCTGTTGTAAGAATCTGAAAGCAACTTACTATCGCCATAAAACATGTATATATTCCATGGAATTATAGCAATCGTACTTGTCCAGTCAGTTCCGTTTGCCGATCCATAACCCCATCCACCTGTAGGTATAATATCAGGAAGTACGCCATTTGGTTGTTGCTCATCCCTGTGGTCGGCAAGCCATTTTTCATAAACTGTAATACCGTCAAAATTAAACAGGCCTGTTTCAACAGCAAAGTGTCCATCGCCGGTCCATCCATTCTTTTCTCTTTGCGGACAATCTGTAGGATATCCCATTAGGTTAGACAAGTAAGAATTATTAGTTGCCCACCATAACCGGTCAATAAGCTTATTTGAAGAACTTATTTTACCTGTCGGCGTAACATCACTATGCATAAAGTAGCCGGTGATGCTTTCTTTAGTTAATTGTATAGGCTTACTGCTGGTTACCTCAACATACTGAAATCCTTTGTAATTGAACTTAGGCATAAATTCAAGTTCCCCTTTACCTGATAAGGTAACGATATCTGTTTGGAAAGGATCGGTATTGTCTTTCGGGCGATAGTAAACATCAATATTGGATAGGTCTAGTCTTCCATTGGCATGCAAACGTTCGCCATGCTTAATACGAATAACAGTTCCTTCCTCTCCGCTTACTTTAATTTTTGTAACTCCAGAAATATTGCGGCCCAGATCAAAAACATATACGGTGTCATTAACCTTTTGCATTGTTTTAGAAGGAAATTCTTCGACATTACGAATTGGCTGCATTAGCTGACTTACAACATTATTTGATGGGGCAGCTCTTAGGGATATGCCATTCCACTTTTTATCATCAAAATCTGCAGTATTCCAACCTGGTTGTTCCTTACGTGCATCATAATGCTCGGCAGTATAAATATTGTTAAGCACTATCGGACTTGAACTTGTTTTCCAGTCGCCCCCGGAAGTAACCACATCAACAGTTCCATCTTCGTAAGTGATTCTTAAATCCAGGCAAAAAGTAGGTCTTGCTCTCCAGGGTGCCTTGTCAAAATTCCATACCGCAATAGATTGATGGTTATACCAACCATTACCAAGCAAAACACCAATAGCATTTTTACCTTTTTGAAGTTGCGCAGTAACGTCGTAAGAAACATATAAGTTACGTCTGTCGAAACGGGTGTACATAGGATCAAGCCTGTGGTTCCCCACTTTTTTTCCGTTTAAATATAATTCGTATAAACCAGCAGCAGCAATATATGCCCTTGCAGATTTTATTTTTTTAGCTGGTTCAAATACTTTTCTGAAATATGGAGCCTCACGTTTATCAATATCGTTACCGTCACTAATCCAGGTACCTTTCCAGTTGTCAACCTTCATCATTCCTGTTTCGAAACTTGCCACTGCACCGGATGAAGCTGGTTTGCCATCTTTATCCCAAAGCTCAACAGACCAATAGTATTTAGTAAATGGCTCCAGGGCTTTGCCTTTATAATTAACAAGGTTGGCAGACGAGGCTACTTTGCCCGACTCCCATGAAAGCCCTTTTTTTCTTGCTACTTCTGATGAGTCTTTACCCACAATAATTCTATAGGCAGTTTGTTTAGCACCCTGACGGGTATCTGTCATCATCCACGACAAGCGCGGATTTATCAGATCTACTCCAATTGGGTTTATCAAATGTTCACATTGCAAACCAGAGGGTTTAACTTCATTAGAGTATGCTTTTTCTGCCATAGGAATAGAGAATAGCACTAGCAAGAAAGAATAAAGAAATTTCATTAGAATAATTCAGGTAAAGTTTAGTGTGTTTACAATGTTAATTTTCTTAGTTATTTTCAGCAACCTGTACTGTCCTGCTCAAAATACTGAATATTTATTTTATTAATTTCTATAGGAATACTAGATTATTCTTATATTTGTCGCAGCAAATGGTTCTTAAAACTTCCTGCTTATCAAGAAAGACTGAGGGATTGGCCCTATGATGTCTTAGCAACCTCTACAATTTATTGTAAAAGGTGCTAATTCCAATTCGCTGCAAAGCGGAAAAGATAAGATTAAACAGCGCAATGCTCCTTATCAATCATCATAACCAAATCTAATTTCTGTTCGCGACAAAGTATGTAAGGGATGACCTAAACTATAAATGTATAAAAACATGACACAGAAAGTACACCAAAAAGAAATGCGCTGCTCATCTCCATCTTATTACCCTTCATCTGGTCTTATGATCAGTCAAAAACGAATGCACTGTTGCTCTATTTAATGCAACCAAAAGAATTTATTATACACCCATTTATTTAATTCACATGTTAAAAATATACAAAATTTTTGCAGGGATTCTTATATCCTTTTTTTTCCTGCAAACCGTACAGGCACAATCTGTTAAGATAACAGGTACTGTTACCGGAAACCCCGACGGGGAGACTATTCCAGGAGCATCAATTACCATAAAAGGTAAAAAAAGCGGAACAACTACAGATGGCAGCGGTAAGTTTTCTCTTGCTGCAGATGTTAATGATGTACTTAGTATATCTTATCTTGGATACACTACAAAAGAGATAACCATTACAGCAGCTACAACTTCATTAAATATTGCGCTTGATGTTTCGGCCAATGCTTTAAGTGAAGTTGTTGTTACAGCGCTTGGTATCTCTAAAGAAAAGAAGTCGTTGGGATATGCGGTTCAGGAATTAAAATCAAAAGATATTGCTACCGCAAAAGAAACCAACATAATCAACTCTCTGGCCGGAAAAATTGCCGGTGTGCAAACCACAAATAGCCAGGGTGATATGGGTTCATCAAGAATTATAATTCGTGGTGAAACATCTATATCAGGCAACAACCAACCCCTCTTTGTAGTAGACGGAGTACCTGTTGATAACTCACAGAATTTAGGTATAGCTGGATCAAGGGATTTTGCCAATACCATTTCTGATATTAACTCTGAAGACATTGAATCAATCAGTGTACTAAAAGGTCCAAATGCCGCAGCACTATATGGATCACGTGCAGCTGCAGGTGTTATCCTTATTAAAACCAAAACCGGCAGAGGCCAAAAAGGCTTGGGTATCAGTGTAAACTCTAATGCTACATTTTCAAACCTGTTAACCTTACCTGATTATCAAAACTCATTCGGGCAGGGTACCAGCGGCAAGTTTAGCTTCGTAGATGGAAAAGGCGGGGGTGTAAATGACGGTGTAGATGAAAGCTGGGGACCGGCATTGGATGGCCGTTTAATTCCTCAGTTTAATTCTAAAGGTGTTGCTGTTCCATTTATTGCTCATCCAGATAATGTTAAGGATTTCTTCGAAACAGGTTTTGCCCTTAATAATGGTATTGCTATTGCAGGCTCTGGAGAAAAACAAGATGTCCGTTTCTCTTACAACAACCTTACACAAGGTGGTATACTGCCAAATTCTTCTCAGGACAAGAATTCACTATTATTGAACACCACATACAGAATCACTCCTAAATTAACCTTAAATGCTTCTGCAAATTATATAAAAAGCAATGCCGATAATCTTCCTGCATCTGGCGGAAAACGCGCAACAGGCCCGATGCTTCAATTTACATGGTTTGGAAGACAGGTAGATGTTAGTCAGCTTAAAAACTATAAAGACGAAAACGGAAACGATTTTAACTGGAACAACAGTTACTATAGCAACCCGTACTTCATAGCCTACGAGAATACCGTTGGTCAGAAACGTGATCGTATTATTGGTAATGCAGAATTAAACTACAAAATTACAAGCGCACTTTCTGCTAACTTCAGAACAGGAAATGATTACTATACAGATCGCAGAAAGATCAGAATCGCTTATGGAACAAATGGTACCCCATTCGGTTCATACGAGGAAGATGCGTACACGGTTAATGAAAATAATACCGAAGGTCGTTTAGAGTTCAATAAGAAACTGAATTCAGATTTCTCAGTAGATATTTTGGGTGGTGGAAACATTAGAACTTCTACTTTCGAACAAAACGATCAGAAAGCGACTAAGCTAGCAGTAAACGGTTTGTATACTTTGAGCAACTCAAGAGATCCATTGGTGTCTTCAAACGTTTACACCAAACTTAGAACCTATAGTTTATTTGGGTCCGCTCAGTTGGGCTTTAGAGATTATGCATATCTGAACTTAACAGCACGTAACGACTGGGATTCCAGTTTACCAAAACCTAACCTATCTTATTTCTACCCTTCTGTTAACGGAAGTGTAATTCTTACAGAAGCTTTTGATATTAAAAGCGAAGTGCTTAGCTTCGCTAAACTAAGAGGAGGCTGGTCTAAAGTAGGAAAGGCAACAGATCCTTATCAGCTGATCAATACCTATAGCTTCACTGCTCCATTTGATGGAAATCCACAACAATCAGTCAATACGATCGATCTTAATCCAAACCTTCTGCCAGAAATCACTAAATCAACTGAGGCGGGTGCCGAAATTGGGTTGTTTGATAACCGCATAAAGCTGGATGTAAGTGTGTACAATACAAACAGTATCAACCAGATTTTAAAAGTTGATGTAAGTTCAGGAACAGGATATACGCAAAAACTTATTAATGGCGGAAGTATCAATAACAAAGGAATAGAAGTTCAATTAGGTTTAACCCCTGTTAAACTTAAAGACTTTAGCTGGGACATCAATTTAAACTATTCACGTAATCGCAGTAAGGTTACAGAGCTGGATAAAGAAGGACGCATTAGCAGCTATACAATTGGCACCAGTGGAACACTTGATGTACTGGCAGCTGTAGGCCAGCCTTATGGTACTTTCTTTGGAACTGCCTACCAGCGTGATGCTGCCGGACAAATTCTGGTAAGCTCTGATGGTACTCCGGTTATCAATCCTGAAAAACAAATTCTTGGTAAGTTTACACCAAACTGGATAGGCGGAATTACGAATAACTTTACTTACAAGAATTTTAATTTGAATTTCCTTGTAGACGCCAGAATTGGTGGTAAGGTATTCTCTGGCAGTAACGCTACAGGAACTTACACAGGAGTATTGGCAAGTACAATGAGAGGAAGAAATGCTGAAAATGGCGGACTTACCTATACCTCTGGAGGAACAACATTTAATGACGGGATGATCTTTGATGGCGTTCTGGCTGATGGTACTAAGAACAATAAAATCATTCCAGCTGAAGAGTATTACAAAGCTACAACCAATGCAGATGAGCAATTTGTTTACAGCGCTTCTTATATCAAATTAAGAGAAGCTAGATTGAGTTACAACATTCCTTCGCAATGGGTTAAAAAGATCGGGTTACAGGACGCTACTTTCTCAATAGTGGGACGTAATCTTTGGATCATCCATAAAGATGTACCAAACATTGACCCTGAAACTGCATTCAACACAGGAAACGCTCAAGGTCTGGAAGATCTAACTCTTCCAACAACAAGATCATTTGGTTTTAACCTTAATTTTAAATTCTAGACATCATGAAATTCAAATATATTCCAATCCTTTTTTCTGCAATCATAGCAACGGCTTTCACTTCGTGCAAAGACGAGCTCGCAGATATCAACAAAAACCCCAACGCCGCAGAAAATCCACTTCCTGATTATTTGCTGACAGGTGCTATAAAGAACACTGCTGATGCATACTGGGGAACTAACAATATTAACTCAAGTCTGCTATTTGTTCAGCACTGGTCAAAAATACAGTATACTGATGCTGATCGTTACATTTTCTCTAATACCGATCTTCAGGATTTATGGAACACCGGATATACAAAAGGTATCACTAATCTTAACAAATTGATTGAGCTAGCCGATGCACAACAAAACACAAATTACAGAGGCGTAGCTAAGGTATTAAGATCATGGACATTTCTATTGCTAACAGATGCTTACGGAGATATACCCTATTCTCAATCTATCCAGATCAAAGAATTCGTAACTCCAGTATATGATACCCAAAAAGATGTTTATTTCGGATTACTTAATGATCTGAAATCTGCACAAGCTGATCTGGATCTTAATGGTAAGGCAATTGCTGGTGACATCATTTATGCTGGTAAGATAGATCGCTGGAAAAAGTTTGCAAATGCGTTAAGATTGCGCATCGCACTTCGAATAGCAGATCGCGAACCAGAAAAAACTAAGGCAGTTTTAGCAGAAATTGCAGCGGAAGGTGGCGCTTATATTAGCAGCAATGCCGAAATAGCTCAACTGGTATATGTTACTTCTCCTAATCAGAACCCTATAAGCAATACATTTGATACGCGTAATGATCATAGGATAAGCAAAACCATTGTAGATAAATTGAGGAGTTTAAGCGATCCTCGTCTTTCAATATTTGCCAGTCCAACTAAAGATGCTACACCAGAAACTTATGTTGGTGTGCCGAATGGTTTGTTAACAAGTGATGCCAACAGCCTTGGTTTAAATAAAACTTCTAAACCCGGCACTTACTTTCTTGCTCCTTCTGCACCTGCGGTTATCATCAGCTATGCCGAGGTATTATTTGATCGTGCAGAGATAGCAGCGCGTGGTTTTAGCAGTGAGGATCCGGCAGCTTTGTATAAACAAGCCGTTGAAGAATCATTAAGACAATATGGGGTTACAGAAGGTGAAATCACTACCTATACAAACCTTCCTGCCGTAAAGTATAACGCTGGTAATTACAAAAAATCTATTGGTGACCAAAAATGGATTGCTTTATTTGGACAGGGACTAGAAGCCTTTGCTGAGTGGAGAAGATTGGATTATCCGGAACTTGCTCCTGCTGTTGCAGGTACATTAGGTGGAAAGCTACCTGTAAGATTTATATATCCGGGACGTGAACAATCGCTTAACGGTGTAAATTATAAAGCCGCAGTGGCAAGACAAGGTGCAGATATATTAACTACGAGACTGTGGTTTGATGTAAAGTAATATCATAAATTCCAATAATAAAAAAGGCCGGTATCATAATTATGATACCGGCCTTTTTTATTAAATTTTACTTTCAAAGTGATAGCTACCAGATCCAATTTCTTTAGTTGCATCTGGCAATACGATCTTAGCTTTGGTATTTGCCGGTACTGTAACATCAAGTTTCAACAACCCATTTTCCAGTGTCCATGCAGATTTTACTGTGCCATAAACAGTTTCTAATTCTGCCGAGGCATTGGTTATTTTTCCGCCTGGTTTAGGCGCAATTACAATAGACTTATATCCCGGCTGATCAGCTACCGAATTGATTCCTGCAATTGTTCTATACATCCAGTCACCTATCGCACCATAAGCATAGTGATTATAAGAGTTCATATCAGGAGTTTGAAAAGACCCATCAGGTTTAATGCCATCCCATCTTTCCCATATCGTAGTAGCACCCATTTTTACAGGGTATAACCAGGAAGGATAGGTTTCCTGCATAAGCAACGTATAGGCAACATCTGTATATCCAAAACGTGACAACACATGACAGAGATAAGGTGTTCCCAAAAATCCGGTTGTGAG
>NZ_CAMLHF010000118.1 GCF_946479715.1 uncultured Pedobacter sp.
GTAATTTAAGAACACATGTATGAGCCCGCAGAATGCAATATTCGCTCAAACCACCATGAAAGGCATCTTCTTCCAGAATTTGTGCATGGCCATATTTGAAAAGATCGTCTGATTTTTGAGGCATACCTTTTTCCAGCCATTCTTGTTGGGGATGTGAACAGAATATTGCCCAGGTTACCAAATCCCCTTCCAATAATTTGTTTCCAGCCTGATCTATCCGTGGATGATCTGCATGCAATCTAACAATTCTGCCTACAATTTCATGGCCCAGTACAGTTGGTGTCTTTTCACTTCTGATACCACTAAAAGTATGCAGATCACTTCCACAGATGGTTGTGTAAAGGTTTTTGATCAGTACTTCACCCGATTTAAGTGTTGGTATTTCTCTCTCTTGCAATTGCAGCCTTTTGCCAGCACCCTCAAAAACCACGATATTTCCTTTCATAATAGCTATCTATTTAAGTGCATAATTACTAAACTTATGTTTAGTAAAATTAAACACTCTATTATGAAATTGTTAATACACTGTTTGGTATCTATTAACAGTATTAAAGTGCTATAGCTTTTAAGACAACACTTGTTCGGCTTGCATCTGCTTCCGGATTGATACCTACAGTCATAAGGAAGTCTCCGGAGTACGACCTTTGGCTATCAATTGGCGATGTTGTACCAGGATAAAGATTGATTTCTTCAATCTTGTACATTTTGTCAGGGTCAAGGCCCTTAAGTTTTATGGGAATGGAGTTTTTAGCGTTGTAAAGTGTAGACACATAATAATTGAAGATGATAGCGGTATCTCTTGCCTCGCTTACGTATGATATTGCAGCTACTTTGTTTTCGTAAGGATCCTGAAGGCGATACTGCTGCCCATGCCATACAATATCTTTAATACCATTATATATTTTAACAGCATTTTGACTAAATAGAAGTTCTTTTTCATCCAGCTCATTTACTTTTACATCATAGCCCAATTTACCCATCATGGCTACATCTGTTTTAAATTTAATTGGCTGCTTACCCATATCTGTAACATGATTATCTACGGCTACCGAAGGGAAGTAGTAAGAATACTCCCATTGTATAAAAATTCGGTCAAAAGGATTGGTATTATCGCTTGGCCAGAATTCGGTAAAGTATTTTAAAGCTGCATAGTCTACTCTTGTACCGCCACCAGCGCAAAGCATCATAGGTATTTTCGGATATTTTTTTCTGATTCGTTCAAGTACACTGTTCAAGCCCTTTACATATTCCAGATAAAAATGATCCTGGTTTTTTAAAGTAGGAGAGTTGGCATTATAGATCAGTGAATTGCAGTCCCATTTGATAAAAGACAAATCGGGTACCTCTTTAAAAACCTCGTTTACAGTGTTGAACACAAAATCCTGGACTTTTGGATTACTGAGATCCAGCACCAATTGATTGCGCATGTAGTATTCCTTTCTTTCAGGTTGTCTGATAATCCAATCGGGATGGTTCTCGTAAAGTTCACTTTTAGGGTTAACCATTTCAGGCTCCAGCCAAATACCGAATTTTACGCCATTTGCAGTTGCTTCTTTGCCTAAAGCGCTTATACCATTCGCTAGTTTCTGTTTATTAAACTGCCAATCACCCAAACCCGCACTGGCATTATTTCGAGGGTACTTGTTACCAAACCAGCCATCATCCAGTAAAAATACATCTACGCCTAGTTTTTTGGTATCTTGAATAAGGTGATTCAATTTCTCATCATTAAAATCGAAATAGGTAGTTTCCCAATTATTCAGCAATGTCGACCGCTCTCCGTTACCTTCCAGTAACTGGTAATTTCTTGCCCAGTTTTGCAGGTTTCTACTGGCCAGACCTTTTCCATTTGCAGAATAGGTGTACACAAAACGGGGGGTTATAAATTCTTCTCCGGGTTTTAGCGTGTAGTTTCCCGAAAAGTTATTGATTCCAGCAGTTAGCCTTAAATAATACTCATCAAAAGTTTCAAAATCCAGCCTGAAATTCCCAGTCCATTCCAATGAACCTGCAACAACTTCTCCCAAATCTTCCGTGGCTGGCTGATCAATAGAAATCATGAAAGAGGAAGAATTTAGTAGGTTATTCCTGGTTCCAAGCTTCGAATCAATCGTTTTTATTCCGTGCAAAAGCTGTTGTTCCTCTGAACGCATTTCGCGGCCCCAACCACTGTAATGATTTTTCAGGAAAAATTTCTTACCGCTAAGGGTAAGATTTGCTGAGGCATATTTATTTAAAACCACATTCCCTTTTTCATTGTGTACAATTTGTGCCCATTGTTCTATTACATCCTCCTTAAAGTAAGATAAATAGTGTAAGCTAACCTCAAAGTTGTATTTGGCATCTTTGAGTACAATGCTGGTTAGCTTTCTATTTTGATCTATCTGTTTTTCGTCGACCCTCGAAAATGTAAGTACTGTAGATTTGTTTCCATCGGCATGGGTTACCGTTAGGGCGGGTTCCAGCAAATTCAAAGACCCCGAGGCAATGTATGCCTCGCGTTTGTTAAACAGATCATCAGAACCCGGTTTGTATTTATCCAGAGATTGAATGGTTGGATATTCTGCAGTGTTTTTGAGCTTTTTGCCTATATAGCTCAAAAGCAATGAATTGTCTTTGTCCGTTTCCAAAACAAGTACATTGTTTTTTGTCGTAATCTCAAATGTTTTCTGAGCAAAGTTACTTTGTCCTATGGTCATAAATATTAAGAAAAGTTTTAAAGATTTTTTGAATATCATTTTTTGTCTAAGTAAAACAATTTAGTCTGCATGTTTTCTATTTCTGGTAAAAGTTTAATAGAAAATGCATACCTGATTGGTCGGTTATTTTATATGTTTGTACAATGATGTGTTAATTGTGATCGTAAATTTATTTCTAAAAGGTGTAAAAAAGATACAAATGGCCATACAAAGAAAAAGCAGTGTTTTGTAGTTATAATTACTTAATTATTAAGGAGATATTCTTAAATGGATTCTAATTCTGTACGGCCAGTCAATCAATCTTTTTTTGAAGCATTAGATCTTTGCTGCCAGAAAATAACAGAAAAGATGGGTGACAAAGCCATTACTGAATGGCGGGTTGAAGATTACAATAGATTAAGTAGTCAATTGGGTAAACAAACGGGTGTGTATTTAAGTGTAAATACGCTTAAAAGGATATTTGGCCGATTGAAAACTCCCCAACGCTATTTTCCCCAAAAAGCTACCAGAGATGCATTGTCACAATTCATTGGCTATCGCGATTGGCAGGAATTTGAACTGGTTTATGCAACTTTAAAGATCGAGAATATTACATCCATCTCTACTGATCAGGAAAATGAGATTGAAGTACCTAAGATTAATAAAGACACTAAACTGCCGCGATTTGTTGTTGCTATTTTTGCGGCATTGTTTCTGGCTACATTAGCCATTGTCTTCTTTTGGAAAAATACAGACGAGTCTATGCAGGTAAAGCTGGTGTGCGAAAACCCTTTCGGCAGTGTACCGCATACCGCTGTATTTAAACTAGACTCAAAAGTTCCTTTTGATAAAAATGAAGAATATCAGGTAGATTTTATGGATGAAGCATTGGTGTCTTCCATTAAGGGTAAAAACAAGATCACAAAATTCTTTAGAAACCCAGGAGTGGTGTATGCAACCCTATTATATCACAATAAGCCAATAGATACAGCCTCGGCCTATATGCAAACCAAGGGCTGGGTAGCCAATTCAGGTAACGATACCTCCAGGGCGTTTCCCATTGCAGGGTTAAAATCGCTGGATCCAAAAAACATTTATGTATCGCCAAAACAACTCGACTCAGCAGGACTTGACACGCATAAACCATTTGTGGTTGGCTTCAGCAACATCAAGCCATCACACATTAGTGGAGATAATTTTTCTTTTTCTTGTAAAATATTTGCCGAACAAAGCAGACCAGGCACTCAATGTGTCGAAACTACAATTATCATTTTAGGTGAAAAACACAGACACCTGCTAAAGTTAAACCGACAGAGTTGTGTCGCTTTCTCTGAATACAAATTTTCGGAGGTCAGGGTGTTGGGCTCTGAACAATTTTTGGGCGCCCTTGCTTTTAATCCCGAAAATGGTGGCGAGGTAATGATTAAAGTAGAAAATAAGCATGCATCGCTTATTTTAAACGGTAAAAAAGTACTCTCAACCAAATATCAGCGATCAATAGGCAAGGTAATGGGAATCAAGATTTTATTTAATGGCATTGGTAAAGCAGTTTCACCTAAGCTACATGATCTGAGTACACAGGAAATTTTCTAAAAAAACCTAAAATCTTACGTCCATTTGAATTCAAATTGGCTTTTAATTAATTAACCGTAAATACTTTACGTATACATTTTTTTGTTTTTGATTTGTACAGACAAATGCGCATACTTAATTTTAACAGATTTAACTTTGATATATATCAAACAAACATACATATGAGATCTTTTTTTTTCAAAGCACTTATTTTATCCGTAATCTCCTTTTCTGCAAATGCACAAAAGACGCCTGCTCGTGTTCTTATTATTGGGTTGGATGGTTTTAGTGCCGAAGGTTTTAAAACAGCAAAACATCCTAATCTGGATAAGATGATCACTGATGGCGTACTTTCGCTAACCACCAGGCCAGTAATGCCATCCATTACACTTCCAAATTGGACCAGCCACATGACCGGCTCAGGTCCAGAGGAACATGGCATAACCAGTAACGATTGGACAATGGAAAAGCACACACTTGTTCCAATTGCGACAGATAAAGAGGGATATTACCCTTCAATATTTAAAGTTTTAAAAGATGAGATACCCTCATCAAAAATTGCTTACTACTATAACTGGAAAGAACTGATTAACCCCATTAATAAAAAATACCTTGATGAGGTTAGTTTTGAAGAGAATGATCGTTATCAGGAAAACTATAGCAAAGCATACGATTTCCTGGTAAAAAACAAACAAAACCCAACTCTTGTATTTTTATACAGTGTACATACCGATCATGCCGGCCACAGCTTTAAGTGGATGTCGCCAGAATATATAAAGGCTATTGAGGATGCAGATGTTGAGATTGGCATATTGCTGAACAAACTAAAAACAGCTGGAATTTATAAAGACACGCACTTTCTGCTAATTACAGATCATGGTGGTATCAATCAGGGACATGGCGGTGTGTCAATGTCGGAAATGCAGGTACCTTGGGCCATTACCGGTCCACAGATCAGAAAACGTGGGCTTATTGCAGAATTCAATAGCAATAAAAATACAGCTTTGGTATTGGCAAAGATTTTTGGAATAAGCAAGCTGCCCGCTGCCTGGACAGGGGCTGTACCAAATGCGATATTTAAATAAAAGATGATTCAGTATCATAACCATAAAACCAGACGACAATTAATATTGATGTCTGGTTTTCTATTATTTAATCTCTTGATTGTTAATTTTCAAGCTTTTACCCAGAATAATAGAGTACAGAAAAGACCAAACATTCTCTTTTGCATTGCAGATGATGCTTCGCTTGAACACATCAGCGCTTATGGGTTCAATCATACAGCTTGGGTAAAAACACCGGCTTTTGATAAAGTGGCGCAGCAAGGCCTGCTTTTTATGAATGCTTATACTCCTAATGCTAAATGTTCTCCGTCCAGAGCCTGCATCCTTACAGGACGAAACCCTTGGCAACTAGAAGCTGCCGCAAACCACAATGCTTACTTTCCTGCAAAATTTACCACGTTTATGGAGGCTCTTGGAAAGAATGGCTACGAAGTTGCTTTCACTGGCAAAGGCTGGACTCCGGGAAATCCCGGAACAATTCAAGGCCAACGAAGGCAACTGACTGGTAAGGAGTATAAGGAGGTGAAACTAACACCACCAACTAAGCAAATTGGAATTACAGATTATCCCGGAAATTTTGAGGCCTTTCTTAAAAAAAGAAACCCAGAGAAACCCTTTGCATTTTGGTTTGGATCATGGGAACCACATAGGGACTATGAATATGGCTCCGGCATCGCAAAAGGCAAGAAAAAAATCACAGATATCGATAAAGTTCCGCCGTTCTGGATCGATAATGACAGTACCAGAAATGACATGCTGGACTATGCCTATGAATTGGAATATTTTGATCACAACCTCCAAAAGATGCTTGATGTATTGGAAAAAAGCGGAGAATTGGAAAACACCATAATTGTGGTTACCTCAGATAATGGAATGCCATTTCCACGAGTAAAAGGTCATCTGTTCCAATATGACAACCATTTGCCGCTGGCTGTGATGTGGAAAGGCCATATTCCCAACCCGGGCCGTAAAGTAAAGGATTTTGTAAGTTTCATCGATTTTGCGCCGACCTTTTTGGAACTTGCCGGATTGACAGATCTTTCAGTAAAGATGGAGCCCGTACAGGGAAAATCTCTACTATCCATTATAAAGTCTAAATCAGTAAATCAGGTTAGTAAGTCAAGTGACCATGTATTGCTCGGAAGAGAAAGAGAAGATGTAGGACGTCCTCATGATCAGGGCTATCCCGTTAGAGGAATTGTTAAAGGGAATTTCTTTTTTGCTTTTAATTATGAGCCAGATCGCTGGCCATGCGGTGACCCTGAAACCGGGTACATGGATACAGACGGCAGCCCAACCAAAACCGCTATTTTGAACGCAAACCGTGCAGGTTTTCGGTCCGATATATGGACATTGTGTTTTGGAAAACGTCCTGCTGCACTTTTATATGATATAGTCAAAGATCCATATTGTCTCCACAACCTGGCTGATCTGCCGCATTATTCTAAGATCAAAAATGCTTTAAGAAAACAGATGGAGGATGAATTGAGAAAACAAAAAGATCCAAGAATGTTTGGCAATGGCAGCGTTTTCGACAAGTATCCATATGCCCAGGAACCAGTTCAGAATTATTATGATAGGTTTATGAACGGAGAGCAGATTCCTGCTGGCTGGATACTATCCACAGATTTCGAAAAAAAGGACTTTGTGTCCCCAAAATAATATCTTCAGATGAGCCATTCATATCAGTTTGGCTCATCCAGATTTCAAGCTAAAAACATTGTATCTATTTTATTTTCAACCGATTACATATACATTGTTTTGAGTTTTCTTTGTATTGATGCAATGGCCATTTTTAAAAGGAAACCCGATTATCTTTATTCTAATGCACGGTAGCACAGTTGGGCCCAACGGAATTAGCTATCCTTAATTTTTCAACATAAACGAACAAATGTACTATCAAAAAAACTGAGCTTTTGATACAGGGAATGCTTTGTCCAAAATTTAACATGAACCACAAAAAAACTATTTAAAAGAACTGCTATGAAAAAAAAATACCTATTTCTACTGAGCATTTTGCTCTGTTTGGTAACCATGATGGCCTGTAAGAAAACACCTCTTACGCAAAATCCAGAAGACATTACTGATTCCCTGGAAACCGGGAGTATCATTACACACAATAAGAATCTTGCGATAGTGTATTTTATCCCATCAGATCTTGATACGCTTCCTAACTGGAAAAAACGCCTGAGCGATGTGATGTTATATGCTCAGGATTGGTATGGTGACGCCATGGAAAATGCGGGTTACGGTTATAAAACGTTTGGACTAGCCAAGGATAGTGCAAGCCAAAGGGCACAGATCATATTGATCAGAGGAAATAGCCCAAAAGCAACATACGGCACTACTGCTTCCACCTATGGGACCGAAATCAATGCGTATTTAAATTCTCATCCCGGGTTAAAGACCAGTGAGCATGTCTTAATACTTGTCCCTGCCTTCGGTTACGACAACAATTCTACTGAAGGGCCACAGCCTTTGGAAGGTACACAACCATTCTACGGATACGGGAGATATTGCTTTGCCATGGATAATGTGTATATGGATATGGCTTTAAAAGGAGTGATGAACCCCGGAAGAAACAATTTCGCCAAATGGGTGGGAGGTATGATGCACGAATTAGGACATGCCTTTAATGCCCCGCACGATAGGCAGCGGGTTTCGCAGAATATCTATAACGATGGCAGTAACCCCAACTACAACATGGCTATGATGTGGTTAAGCAATTACTATCTGGGAGTAAGACCGGTATTTTTGACAGATGCCGAAGCAGGTATTTTTAATTACACTGAAGTATTTAACAACAATTCTAAAACCTACTATGGCTCAGTAACATCAAACATCTCCAAAATTTATGCGAACTACAATTCTTCGCAGGCCTCAATTGTTGTTTCAGGCAAATTCACTTCAACAGGAACAGTAAAAAAGATCTTGTATTACAATGATCCAAACGTAAATAATGAGGGAACCGGAACCAATAAAGATTATAATGCCATTACCTGGGCAACAAACCCTATTGGAACAGATAGCTTCAGGGTAGAAATACCCATTTCTGAATTGGAAGTTAAAACCGATGGCATCCCGTACGAACTCAAAGTTAAATTTGTACACGAAAATGGTTCAATTACTGAAACTATTTACGCTTATACTTTCAATGCCAGTTTGCCAATTTTAAACTTTTCTACCAGGAACGAATTAAGTAAAACAGGTTGGTCAGTAGCAGCCTATAGTTCGCAAGAAGAAGCTGCCGAAGGTCTGGCAACTTCTGTTCTGGATGGCTCCCTTACTACATTCTGGCATTCGCGTTGGTCATCTAATGCCGCTGTATATCCACATTTTCTAACTATTGATTTGGGAAGTATTAAAACAGCTCAAGGTCTTTCTTATACCCATAGGGCAGGAGCAAACCGCGCGGTAAAGGAGTTCGAGTTTTTGATCAGCACTGACGGTATAAATTTTACCAGTCTTGGAAACAAGATCACCACGCTAAGCAGTGGTAAACAGTACTTCCAGTTTGATACATCGCAAACTTTCAGGTATTTCAAAGTTCTCTGTAAATCCTCATGGGACGGTACCCAAAATGCAGCAATTGCGGAGCTGGGCCTATACTAAACTGAAATGATTTTCATAAAATTTAAACTTTAATAAATATGTATTTATCTAAACTTATGAGGGTTAAAACATTAGTGTTGTTTTTAACCTTATTATGTCCCTGTAGTTATGCTGGCACCATTTACGGCCAGGATATTACCATTAAGGGTCGTGTAACTGACGAAAAAAACGTGCCCATACCCGGTGCAAGCGTAAAAGTGAAAGATTCACAAAACGGAACAATAACAGATCAAAGCGGGAATTTCACCCTGTCTGTTCCTGATGCAACAAAAACCGTTGTAGTAAGTTATATAGGCTTTCAAACCCAGGAAGTGCAGCTAAATGGCAAGAAAAGCATCAATATCGCCTTAAAAGAGGAAAATAATGACCTGAATGAAATTGTGGTTGTTGGTTACGGTACTCAAAAGAAAGCCACTTTAACCGGGGCAGTAAGCCAGGTAAAAGGGGATGTGGTAAAACTCAGTCCCAATGGGAACTTGTCCAACAATCTAACAGGCAGAACAACAGGATTAATTGCAGTAAACCGATCAGGAGAACCTGGAAATGACGGATCTGCCTTATCCATCAGAGGCTCGGCATCTTATGCCAATCCAAATGCCGCACCGCTTACCATAATTGATGGTGTGCCAGATAGAAGCTTTAGCCGCATTAATCCCGAAGATATTGAGTCTGTATCAATATTAAAAGATGCCTCGGCTGCCATATACGGAGTAAGGGCTGCTAATGGGGTAATATTAATAACCACTAAAAGGGGCAAAACGGGCAAGCCGGTAATTAGCTATACCGGTAGCTACTCGCTGCAATCTGTTACCCGCAGACCAGATATGGTTAACGCCGCTCAATACGCAACCTATTTTAACGAGCTTAACACCCGCCTTGGGCAACCCAAACTTTACACCGATAATGATATTAAATTATATGCCGACGGCTCAGACCCGTTGGGACATCCCAGCACAGACTGGTACGATGCTGTTATAGCCAAAACTGCACCAATGAACCAGCATGAACTGAATGTTTCCGGTGGAACAGAAAATGTTAAATATTTTATATCCGGACAATATTCAAAGCAAGATTACTTGTTTAAAGAATCACCTTTCAATTTTGGTCAAAAAAACATCCGCGCCAATATAGACGCCAACGTTACTAAAGATTTAAAGATATCGCTTGATCTAGCAGGTCGTAATGAGGATAAATATTCTCCACTAGATAATTCTAATCAAAATGGCGGAATATTTATGACCATACTGGGCCAGTACCCAACATTGGCTGCTAAATATCCCAATGGCCTTCCGGGTTCTGGTAACACCGCCGGATCCAATCCTTTGCTAAGAGCAGGCGACAAACCGGGCTATGACAGAAGGTTATCTTATTTTGTACAAACAACAGGTACAATAGATTTAAAAATGCCTTGGATTACTGAAGGCTTGTATGCAAATGCTTATGCCGGCTTAGACAATACATTTTGGCAATATAAAAATTTAAGCCGCCCTTATGATGCCTTCCAATATGATCCAAGCACAGAAAAGTATGTAAACTTTAAAGATCAAACCAGTGGCAATATGGTTAGCCTTAGAGAAGATTGGGGCCGATGGCGCAGAAACACTTATAATGTTAAATTAGGTTACGACCGTATATTTGACGACGCACATAGCGTAAATGCAATCATTGGTTACGAGTCTAGCGATTACTTTTATAATGCCGCTTATGCTGGCAGAAAAGGTTTATTAAGCGATCAGTTACCGTACTTAAATTTGGCAAGTTCTGATCCGGCAAATATTTCAAACGGAGGTTCTGGAGATCAGAATGGGCGAGAAAGCATCTACGGCAGAGCAAACTACGGGTATAAAGAAAAATATCTGTTCGAATTTAGCTTCCGTTACAATGGCTCTTACAATTTCGCACCGGGCCGTAAATATGGTTTCTTTCCGGGAATCTCTGCCGGATGGGTTTTATCTAAAGAGAATTTCTTTACCAAGGCATTGCCATTTGTTGATTTTGCAAAAATACGTGGATCGTGGGGTATTTTAGGAGATGATGATATCGGTGCTTTTAAATTTTTATCACTGTACAATGTAGTTGACCCTGGATACTTCCTGGGAACCGATGGGATACCTGTTATTGGCTTGTCTACAAACGTTTCGCCAAATCCTTTTGCCACCTGGGAAAAAGTGAATACCACGGATGTTGGTTTAGAGTTAGGATTTTTAAACAACAGTCTTACTTTAAACGCCGATTACTTTTTGAGGAACAGGTATGATATTTTGAGTACCAGAAATGCATCTGTACCCAATTATACAGGTTTAAGCGGGAAATTACCACCAGAAAATATTGGAAAATCAAATAGTAACGGCTTTGAGCTGGAGCTGAACTATAGCGGAAAAGTGGGTAATGATTTTACTTATAATGTAGGCGGAAATTTTACCCATACCAAAAGCAAGATTGTATTTAGTGATGAATCACCTAATGTGCCTGATTATCAGAAACAGACTGGTTATCCTATTCGTTCATATCTGCTTTATAAAACAGATGGCATCTATAACAGCCAAACCGAAATTGATAACGACAAAAATACAAACGGCAATAAAGTTACACCCCTAACAGGAACAAAACCAGGCGACATTAAATATATAGATGTGAACAACGATGGTAAGATAACCAGTACAGATCGGGTGCGTTTTTTTGATAGTCCATTGCCCAACAACGTATTTGGTATAACCTTAGGGGCAAATTATAAAGGGCTTGGTTTAAATGTATTGTTCTATGGGCAAAGCGGTGTTAAACAATTGATCAGACCGCAAGGAACCAATTCAGCTTTTACACCTCCTGTTTGGCAATATGAGGGCAGATGGACTCCGGAAACGCCAGACAACAATATGCCAGCTGCGTTTGACCGGACCAGCACAGTTAACAATATAGATTCAGATACCTGGCTAAATGATGCTTCCTTTCTGAAATTGAAAACAGTGGAATTAAGTTATCAACTGCCCGCTTCTTTTACTTCTAAAGTAAAAATACGTTCAGCCAGGATATTTGTAAATGGCTCCAATCTATTTATTATAAGTAAGCTTAAAAATTACGATCCAGAGTTGAACTATGTTCCATCAGATAATAATGGCTACTACGTGAACGGTGCCTATTATCCACAAACACGGATCATCGGAGCAGGCTTAAATGTTTCATTTTAATTGACTAACAGATTATGAAAGCAAAACATATATTCATTGCATTGGCCATATTAGGACTGGCATCGTGCAAAAAAGACATCTTAAATACTGCACCATTAAATGCAGTAAGTGATGCCGCTCTTTGGAGTGATCCAAACCTGGTTGAAAATTTTATAAACGAAAAATATAAGATTTTACCACATTTCTATTTTTATACAACCCTGCCTAGTCATATGGGCTATTCTGCGGCTTCAGATGAGTCGTTCAGCAAGTTTAACTATGAAAGTGTAAATCGTATCAACACTGGCGCTGTAACGCCAGATAATATGGCTCTGGACAGTTGGACTGTAGATTATAATTATATCAGAGAATTGAATGTTTTCTTTTCGAAAATTGATGCAGTACCCGGTGCCGATGATAAAAAGAACCGTTTAAAAGGCGAGGCTATTTTTCTGAGGGCTTATTGTTATTTTGACCTGGCCGCTAAATATGGGGGTGTTCCTTTGATTACCAAGGTATATAATGCTACCGATAAGGATTTTACAGAGAAACGTTCAACCTTCGAAGAAGCCGTTAAATTTCTAATTGATGAACTGGATAAAGCTGCCACAATATTACCCGATGCCTATACTGGTGTCGATGTAGGTCGTGCAACAAAAGGTGCTGCATTAGCACTTAAATCAAGAATGTTATTGTATGCTGCCAGTCCATTATGGAACATTAACAACGACGCGGCAAAATGGGATGCAGCAGCAAAAGCTGCCAAGGCCGTTATTGATTTAAACCAGTATACACTTTACCAGGATGCCGATTATCATAAGCTGTTTATTACAACAGATAATTCCGAAGCAATCATCTCTTACCACCAAAACGCGCAGCAATATCAGAGCTATTCAGACATCCACTTATCTCCAAATGGTTATCACGGATGGTCTGCTTATACACCTACCCAACACATTGTAGATCAGTTTGAAATGAAAAACGGAAAGTTGATTTCGGACGGCGGATCTGGTTACGACCAACAAAATCCTTATGTAAATCGCGATCCAAGATTTTATGCAAACATCATTTATAACGGAGGGCAGTTCAGAGACCGTCCGGCAGAATTTTTTGTGGGAGGTAAAGATAGCCCTCAAAGTTCAATTGAGAACTGGAACGCCAGTTTAAGTGGTTACAACTGGAAAAAGTATAACGATGAAAGTTACGATTTGAATACCCAGGCTGTGGGTAGCAAAACTGCATTTATCATTTTGCGCTTATCAGAGATCTACTTGAATTATGCCGAAGCTTTGAATGCATTAGGAAACGATGGTGAAGCGCAAATCTGGCTGAACAAAATTCGTCAGAGACAGGGTGTAGACATGCCAGCGGTAACGGCTACAGGGAATGATTTGCGAGATAAAATTCGTCATGAACGGGAAGTAGAGTTATGCTTAGAAGGGCACCGCTTTTTCGACGTACGCCGTTGGAAAATTGCAGATGTTACCGATAACAAACCAGCTATGGGTGTTAAAATCACTAAAAAAACTGATGGTTCTTTTACATATGATTATACGTTAAAGGTACAAGACCGTAAATTTTTAGCACCTCAACATTATCTGTTTCCTGTTCCAAAGTATGAATTAGATAAAGTAAAATTAGATCAAAATCCAGGTTATAATTAACATACCTATCCTTCAGCCATGGTTTAGTTGTCCTTGAGGCTTGCTTCAGTATCAACTTCGATGCTTCTTCGATACATCTTCGTACCAACTTCGATGCACGTTCGTTCTGAGACGAAGATGCATTGAAGTTGGTACGGCGTTAATACGAGTTTGATACTGAAGCAAGCCTGAAGCATGCCTGAAGCATGTCAGAAGCATGCCAGAAGCAGAGCAAAGGTATTTCTATCGTATGCTATTGGCATAGGGCTACCAGCAAGGTTGTATTCTCTTAAAATAATTCTTTATTTAGAATAATTATAAATAATAAAAAATTGTTATACCTTTGGTGCAGATCAGCACAGCGCTGATCTTAGTTTAGTTAGTTAATTTGATAATGTATCAAGTCCTGGTTACCCATGTTAATGGGCATGGGTAATTCAGGCACAAACGAGTAACATGTGCCAGACAAGAGTATTAACAACCAGAGGAAAAACAGTCATCAGCTGCTGCGCTGGATGCAAAATGTATTACATATGGCATCACAACCTGGTGCTCAATTTTCCGGCAATAGGATTTACTTCCTTTAAAGAAGTTGTTGATACAATCTGTTTTGAAAGCAATTCATTGCCTTTCCCTGATGGAGAAGACCGCATAATTTTACATACTCCAAATGATGATATCAGTTTCACTTTTGACCCCGAGGAGTTAGAAGATTTTAGGGCAGCACTTTCAGAAGCAACATATATGAATGAAGTATATATGCTGATGGAAAGAGATACAGGACGTTAGCCATGTTATTCTCTGCTTAACACCTGATTTTTCAGAAGAGAAGGAACCAGTCCGTATTTCTTTTTAAAAGCAAAGGAGAAATGTGATAAGTCTTCGAATCCCAGGTCAATATAGATATCAGTAGGTTTCTTTCCCTTCCTTTCTATCAGAAAGTGGGCTTCTTCCAAACGTTTCCTAACCAGCCACCTGCTTGGCGTATCATGAAAAATATCTTTAAAATCCCTTTTAAATGCAGATATACTTCTTCCTGTAAGGTAAGCAAAACGCTCAATACTTACGTTGAATTTATAATTGCGGTTCATATATTCTTCCAGGTCTATTTTCTCCGGATGTCCAAAATCAAAGAAAATAGGATATAACTCTGGTTGCTTCTGCAAAAGGATCAATAGAAGTTCCTCTCTTTTGATATTGGAAAATTTCTCTTCGATTATTCCCTCATCATTGTAATAAGCAGAAAGTGAACTGACGAAATTGGTAATCATAGCATCCTTTTTCAAAAGGATAAAGGCATTTTCTTCCTCCGAAGAGCTTATTTTACTTTGGTGTTTATCCTGAAAGGTTTTCAGGAAGGCTTTGTCGAAAATGACCACAACTTTCTCAAAATCTCCATTGTCTTTTTGCTTGTGGTATCTGGCCAGATGATTTTTCTGGACAATACAAGATTCACCTGATTTCAGTTCATATTTTTTACTGCCGTCGTATCCTGTTATAGAACCTTTGGCTAAAAACAAAAAGAAATGCTCGGGGATAAACTGTTCAGGAGATATCTCCGGGCCGAGGTAGCAGGATTTGATTTCATTATAGCGCATGGCCTAATCATTTATTGTTTACTAATTTACACCTTTCCACCATTCCGGAAAAACTTGTGTGGTATCGTTTAGGTTTACCATTTCACCAATAACCGGTGTAACCAATGGTAAATGTTGTATTTTGGCTAGTTCTGTAACTTTGATAAGAGGCTCGTCCCATGAGTGCATTGCCAGGGTAAACTTAGAGGAGTGTACAGGGAACAATCTTTTGGCTTTTAAATCTTCTGCTGCCTGTAATACTTGTTCTGGCAGCATATGAATTGCCTTCCAGGCTACATTGTATTGTCCGTTCTCTAATATCGCAAGGTCAATTGGCCCAAACTGTTTACCAATTTCTGCAAAGTGGGTGTCATAACCGCTGTCTCCGCCAATGTAAATTTTTGTGCTTGGTGTTTGCAGCACATAAGACATCCAAAGGGTATTGTTTCTTGTAAACCCTCTGCCCGAAAAGTGCCTGGCAGGGGTGGTATGCACTTTAAACCCAGCATCTAATGATATGGTGTTGTTCCAGTCACTTTCAATGATTTTATCAGTCGGATATCCCCAATGCTCAAAATGGGCACCTACACCAAGTCCGCAGATAACTGTTTTTACTTTATTTTTTAGCTTGATAACTGTTTCGTAGTCAAGGTGATCATAGTGGTCATGACTGATCAGCAGGTAGTCAATAGGGGGCAGATCATCAACTGTATATCGATCCGTACCTTTATAGGCTTGTACAGTCCAGGGTACCGGAGATGCGCTACCACTTAAAACAGGATCTACCAGAAAGCGCTTCCCGTCTACCTGCATGAAATAAGAGGAGTGACCAAACCACACCAAGACGTTTGAATCGGGAGGAAGACTGTGCAGATCTATCTTTTTAGAAGGTATTATCGCAGAGGGATTCCTTCTGGGATGGTTCCCGAACAATTGGTCGTAAAGGATACCGCTAATGCTGTAACCTTCGGTAAGGTCAGGTGTATGATGGGTATTTTGAAATTTACCATCCTTATAACGAGGCGAATTTTTTATCAGTTCCAATCGCTGGGCAGCAGGAGCCTGCCCGAATTTTGCCTGACGGATATAAAAGAAAATAGCGATTGTTAAAAGCATCGCTGTGCTAAGCAGGATAATCATAATTCGTTTTATTATTTTTAAAAACCGTTTCATACGGGTTAGTGATTTAGGTTTAAGCAATGATGAGGCTTTAATGTTTATGATGCAAATTCGACCAAACTTTTGGCTGTTGCTAGTATAGCTTCCTGGTTACTGCGGGGTGTCCATCCTAAAAGGGTTCTGGCCTTTTCATTACTTGCATTGCGATAAATGCCCACAAGTGGGGCGATGGCTTTTGCTTGTGCATTAAACAAAGCGGCAAAGCGGATCAGCCAGTTTGGAATTGTTTTGGTTGATGCATTTGCAGCTGCTTCGGGCATTTTATTTCTGAGAAGA
>NZ_CAMLHF010000119.1 GCF_946479715.1 uncultured Pedobacter sp.
ACGCCACCAATGCCGTTGCATCTCTTTGATCATGAACAAATTGAGCAGCTGAAAGATGTCTTGTTCCCCCTACCTTAGAAGGATGGATGACTACAGCATCACCACCGGTTATAGGTTCTGAAAAAGAAATCTCATCAACATTATCCTTTCCTTTTGCCCGTCCTATTTTGGCTCCAAAAGCCAGCAGTTCATATTGATTGCTGATAACTGTTGCCCCATCTACGGCAGTTAAACCGGCAAGATGTTCTACTTCTCTTTTTAATGCAGTTTGCCAGAAAATCTGACTGGCCTCTTTACGATCTTGCTGCAACAACTTTGATAGACCTGTAAAAGATGGCTGCACATAATATTGAATAGGTTTAATGATTGATTGCAACCAATTACTTGTTTCACCAGGTACTACCAGCAAAGTTCCGCCTCTTCCATGTGCCCTCATAGAAACAGCAAGCTGTATTAGCACATTAACAGAATCATTCCAATAAGAGGGGGCAGTAAGATCCAGCAACGATAAAAGCATTGGCGGACAATCCGGCACACTTGTACTTTGCCCGTCAACCATTTTGACCTGGTCACCTTTAAGCACTGCAATGTTTGTAAATTTTCCAAACCCATAAATCCTTCTATGCTTAATTACAAGCAATGCAGGTTCAGAAACATCAAGTACAAAACAAAAATTAGGAATACTAACGGTAGTTCCCCAAATGTAAAGTGCTCCCTCCTCTTCCCAAACGCCAAGATGTATCCCCGCACGCTCTATGCCTGGTGCCAGCTTAGTCAAAGTACCAGGGTTTAAAGGCAATCTATTTTTAAATAATAATGGGTTGCCTGCTTGCTGCGGAGGTAAAAATGCCAATGATATTTTTGGAGAATGTCCTTCTTCTTTACGTAAACTTGCCCAAAAAGTGGCATCAATTATAGCTTCAACTATATCTGCTGTAGGTAAAGGTGCGAGATCGTCCTCTCCGCTATCTCTGGCAGCAGCAAGATGCGCGGCAAAAATAGCCTCAACTTTAGGGGCAATAATCCGTGCTGCCTGATAGGTAGATTGATAGATCATGCCATAAAGTTAAGGTATTGGATTTATTTAATTGTATATCTAATGCCAAAAAATCCCCTTATTCCCTGATTCGGACCATAAACATAACTTGGATCAAAAGTAAGTCCGTATGGGTTATCAGCAGTAACCATTACCTGGCCGTTTTTGTCGAACTCCACGTGTTTATCAAAGGGATCATTAGCTCTTGCAATTATGAAAGGGTTACCTTTGTTTGGAGTCCAGTTTAATAGATTTTTTATTCCGCCATATAGCTCAAATCTATTGAATCCACTAAATGTAAATTGAATATTTTGTATACTCCAGACTGGTGAAAACTCTTTCCTAGGATCAAGATCACTTAGCAATGGTAAGCGCATAGGGCTATAAATATTTCCTGTATAGTCAATAGCAAGATTAAACGCTTTGATTTTGTATGAAACAGCCCAGTTTCCTGAAAATTTTTCTGTAAGAATTTGTTGCTTTTTAATTCCATGTTCAAAACTGGCAACATCCTGATAAGTTGCTCCAACTATAACCTTCAATCCGTTGTTAAAAGCTACATCAACATTAGCGCTTAATCCTTTACTCACTGCATAACCATCTAAATTATCATAAATAATCTTATTAGGATCTGTATCAAAATCACCTATGATCCTGTTGTCAAAATAGGTATAAAATGCTGAGCCTTCAAGACCTAAAAAAGTCCCATTATCAGCATATATTTTCTTTAAATAATTAAGATTTACATTATATGTTTTTTCAGGTTTAAGTTCATTAGGGATCTCTACTGTTCTGGCGCCTGTTAAAGCAGCATGATCTTCAGTAAAGATATTTACCACTCTAAAGCCGGTCCCGGCATTTAATCTAAGAATATTATTATCATTTATGTTCCATTTATAAGCAACCCTGGGTGTAAAAATATTTCCGTGAACAGAGTTATAGTCATACCTAAATCCCGCCAGAAATTTATGCTTTGCACTTAGGGTTATTTCATCCTGAACAAAGATTCCCGGGAGCCAGGTATTTTTTGCAATTGCCTGGTTAAGGCCAGTAGTTGCCGCAGTATTATCATCATAAAAGGTATATCTCAAAGCTGTTCCAAGCAAAAGATCATGATTATGAATCTTCTTATCCCAGGTGAGTTGGGTAAAACCTATTTTCTGTTCGGCAATATAAGATGTAGTTCCATATCTGCTATCCTGATTATGTTCGTTGTATGAAAAAGCCAGAAATATCTTCTCTTTTACCGGCAACTGATAATTCCCGATTAATTCCCAGCGTTTCGTATAAATACTTTCGCCGTAGACCTGATCTCCTCCCCTAAATGACTTATTCCATTGCATTTCTCCTCCCCATCTGTCTTCATACATATACCTGGCGCCAAGCGTAAATATTTGTTTGTTTTTCCTTTCAAAAGTCCATTTCTGGAATACGGAGATGCGATCCTGAAGCGTCACATCTGTGAAGTTATCATGATTGTGATCTACCGGATTGCCATATTTAAAATAATTCACCCCAGTTAATGCGATGGCCTTTTTACCGAGATTAAATTTAAATCCAAGATCAGCATTGTATTCCTGATAATCGGTGGCAAAGAAATCTGCAGAGAGCAGCGGTGCATTTTCAGGCTTTTTAGTAATGATGTTGATTAAGCCTCCAACTGCCTCACTACCATACAAAGACGATGCAGGTCCTTTAACAATTTCAATCTGTTCTACCAGTGAATTCGGAATTCCTGAAAGTCCATAAACAGTCGAAAGACTACTTACTATTGGCATTCCATCAATTAAAATCATGGTATAAGGCCCTTCAAGACCATTAATATGAATATCTCCGGTATTACAAATATTGCAGTTTAGCTGTGGCCTTACTCCATTTACGTTCTGAAGCGCCTCAAAAATACTTGGAGTTGGATTCTTTTTAAAGTACCCTGGCGTATAGACTTCTACCGGAACCGGACTCTCCAACCTTTTTACTTCCTTTAAAGTCCCTGTAACTACAACCTCATCTAAATCATTTTGAAGGTTGCTGAGATCAAAATTTAAAACTGATGACTCATCATTCTTTAATGTAATGGTTTTAACCATTTTTCTAAACCCTATTGCCGAGGCCTGAACTCTATAAGTACCCGATTTAACTTTACTAAGCGTATAATTCCCCATACTATCAGTTTGGGTGATTAGCTGAGTTCCCTCTATTCTGATATTTACCAGAGCTAAGGGTAGCTCTTCAGAAATAATTTTACCACTAATGCTTCCGGTTTGCCCCATGGCATTAATAACAAACAACATAGAAAGAATTGAAAGTAAAGTTTTGCTAAACATATTTTTATATTAATCTAATAGTTAAATAACTTCAACAAAACTAATAAAGTTAGATTAGTCTAACAAATATAATTTGATATTTATTATTTTTATTTCCTTTATAAAGCGATAAGTTTGTACTATGCTATCTTATACAGAAGAAAACTATTTAAAAGCTTTATTAAAACTGAGCTTTCAGAACGAAGAAAGGCCCGAGGCAGGCACCAATGAAATGGCAGCTTATTTAGGTGTTAAACCTGCTACTGCCACAGATATGTTAAAAAAGCTGAAAGAGAAAAATCTGGTTACTTACAAAAAATATGGCAAAATATTACTTACAGATATCGGCAGAAAAAACGGTATCGCCATTTTAAGAAAACACAGACTCTGGGAAACATTTTTATATGAGAAACTGGATTTTAGCTGGGACGAGGTCCATGAAGTTGCTGAGCAACTGGAACATATACAATCAGCTAAACTCGTAGATAAGCTGGAAGAGTTTCTTAATTTCCCGGAATTTGATCCACATGGCGACCCAATTCCAAAAGCAAATGGGGATATGCCAGCGATAGCAAAAACGTTATTATCAGAATTAAATGCTGGCCAAAACTGCAAAGTGGCAGCCGTTAAAGATACCTCTACTCTATTTCTTCAGTATTTGGAGAAATTGAAGATCACCATTGGCACCAAGATAAAAGTACTTGAAGTTATTGCTTTTGATGGGTCATTGAATATTCAGATTGAAAATGAAGAGCCCAGAAGCGTATCTATGAAATTTGCAGAAAGTTTATTTATTAACCAACTTCCATAACACCCATTATATGTCAACCGAAATAAAATGTCCTAATTGCGCGCATACTTTTCCCATTGAAGAGGTGATGGCTGAGGAATATAAAAAAGACCTCAGAGAGAAGATGGTTACCTTTACCAAACAAAAGGAAGATGAATTCGCTAAAAAGCAAAATGAATTCCAAGCCTTGCAAAAACAACAGGAACTTGCTTTTGAGCAGCAGCAAAAAAAACAAGCAGCAGCTTATGAGCAAAAATTAAGCGAAGAAAAGAAGCAGCTACAAACCGTGCTCGAAGAAAGCTTACGCAAAAGTATAGCAACAGATTTCGAAAATAAGCTGCAAATGCTTGATAATTCCAACAAAGAGAACGAAGAAAAATTAAAATCTGCCCGCGCTAAAGAGCTTGATTTCCTGAAAAAGGAACAGGCAATGAAGCAAAAGGAAGAAGAAATGGAGCTTCAGCTACAGCGCAAACTACAAGAGCAGCGCGCTGATATGACGGAACAGATCAGAAAGCAAGAGGCCGAAAAAAACAGCATAAAAGAGACTGAGCATCAACTGAGGGTAAAAGAACTGGAAAAACAACTAGACGATCAGAAAAAACTGGCAGAAGAGATGAAGCGTAAAGCAGAACAAGGATCTATGCAGTTACAAGGGGAAGTACAAGAACTAATTTTAGAAGAATTACTTAGAAATGCATTCCCTTTTGATCTGATATCAGAAGTAGGTAAAGGAGTAAGAGGGGCCGACTGCGTTCATCATGTCAGAAATCAATTTGGGCAGGAATGCGGTAAAATCATATATGAAAGTAAGCGCACCAAAGATTTCTCAATGGAATGGATTGAGAAATTAAAAAAAGATATGCGTAGTATGGGCGTTGATGTTGCAGTTATAGTTACCCAGGCCTATCCAAAAGGAATGGACTGTTTCGGCGAAAAAGACGGCGTTTGGATTTGTTCGTTTGACGAAGTTAAAGCAGTTTCCTATATCCTTAGAGATGGAATTGTGAAGCTGTTCAGTGCCTCAAAATCCCAGGAAAACCGTGGAGATAAAATGCATATGCTATATGATTATTTAACCAGCAATGAGTTCTCTGAGCAATGGAAAGCCATTAGGGAAGGCTTCATGAGCATGAAATTATCTATCCAAAGAGAACGCGATGCCATGGAAAAACTATGGAAAGCCAGAGAGAAACAACTAGAAAAAGTACTGTTAAATGCAGCGCACATAAGGGGTTCTATTGAGGGTATTGCCGGAACAGATAGTATACAGCTAAGTCTTACTGATGACGAGGACGATCCTTTATTATTAGAATAAATCTGGCTTATGATATACGCGAAAAAGAAGGTACAACAGACTGCTCATTTGGCCGCCCAAACGGCCAAAATTATTGCAAATGTAAAAGAGCTTCAGGAAAAGAATCTATTAAGGATTGAAGGGAACGAGGTATACGTGTATCCCGAAATCCTTAAGGATAAACCAACAGCATTAAATTGGATTAAATGCCTTCATCTGTATTGTATGCTAAAAAAGCGTTTTAAAGAAAGTGATTCACTTTTCTTTAAAAATTATACCACCGGAGAACAAATTGGAGCTTATAAAAACAAGAAGGCGAGCGTCACTATTTTCACTTAAATCCAATTACAACCATCTGTTTTTGCGCCAGTCTTCTTGTTTCTCAAAGTCCATAAACGTCCAGGCCACAAACCGACTGATCTTTTGTCCTTGCGCCATTTGAATTGTTCTAACTTCAAATGCGTTAAAATTCTGAATCGCTTTATAAATAAAAGGAAGGTTACTGCTCTTTGAAACTAAAGTCGAGAACCATAGACATTGATTTGCAAAAGAAGCACTCTCTTCTATCATTTTTCTAATAAATCCGACTTCTCCTCCTTCATACCAAAGCTCTGTATTTTGTCCCCCAAAATTCAGCGTTACCTCCTTGCCTTTTTGCTTACCCAAATTTTGCAATTTCCGCCTTGTGCCAGATTGAGCCTCTTCGGCAGAAGAATGAAAAGGTGGATTACACATGGTGAAATCAAACAGATCCTCTGGCTTGATAATCCCTTTAAAAATATGATGTTTATTGCTCTGTGGCCTGCAAGTTATGGCATTTGTCAGTTCCGGATTTGATGCAATAATTGCTTTAGCCGCTTTTATGGCCCCAGAATCTATTTCGGAACCCACAAAGCTCCAACCATAATCCTGATGACCAATAATCGGATAAACACAATTAGCGCCCAATCCAATATCTAAACCTCGAACTGATTTTTGCGTTGGAATTACACCATCATTCACAGAAGCAAGCAAATCTGCCAGATAATGTACATAATCTGCCCTACCAGGTATAGGTGGGCAAAGGTATCCGGCCGGAATATCCCAATATGAAATATTATAGAAATGCTTAAGAAGTGCTTTGTTAAGACTTTTAACAGCAGCAGGATCAGAAAAAACTATAGATTCGTCGCCATATGAATTAACTGCAACATGATTTTTCAATTCCGGATAGCTTTTAATCAACTCGGGAAAATCGTACCTGAAGCGATGTTTATTTCTTGGATGGAGGGATGTTTTTTCTGCAGACATTCGTATAAAAATTATCCAAAGTTAAGCGTTCTGAGTAAACAATTGGATATATTAGAAAGCATGACGTACTTTGCATGAATAATTTTTCAATTTTGAAGGTACTATGCTAAAGTTTATCAAGGGATTTGGGTATGCGTTTTCGGGTATTGGTTATGCCTTTAAAACACAGCTTAATTTTAAATTTCATATTGTAGCCCTCCTTGTAACGGCCATTGCCGGATGGTATTTTACATTATCTATAAACGAATGGCTTTGGATAATTGCCGCGGCCGCAATTGTTTTAATAACAGAATTACTGAATACAGCTATAGAGGTACTTGTTGATTTGGTTTCGCCAAACTTTAATCCTAAAGCAAAGATCATTAAAGATGTAGCTGCCGCGGGTGTATTGATTGCAGCCATTGGCGCAGCTATAATTGGCTTGATCATCTTTATTCCTAAAATTTTTTAGGCCATGCTGCATAAAACCAGGGGGATTGTTTTAAAAACCACACTCTATAGCGAAAGTAGTGTAGTTGTACAAATCTTTACCGAAAAGTTTGGCATCCAGTCTTACATGATCAATGGCGTTAAAAAGCCTAGGGCAAAGATCAGAATGAATATGCTCCAGCCATTACATCTTGTAGATATGGTGGTTTATCATAAAACCAACACCAGTATACAGCGTGTTTGGGAGCTCAGGCCATCTCCTATTTTTTGTAGTATTCCTTACGACATCATAAAAAGTACAATGGCAATCTTCCTAAATGAAGTATTGTACAAGAGCATAAGACAGCAAATGGCAGATGAGCACCTATTTGATTTTATATTTAGTGCTATTTGCTGGCTCGATGAAAACAGTGAAACAAACGTAAATTTCCATCTTGCATTTTTGCTCAAACTATCAAGGTATTTGGGATTTGCGCCCAGTATGCAAACTAAAAGCGACCAGAGTTATTTTGATTTACAGGAAGGAGAATTTAAGTCGACGCTCCCAGTACATCCCCATTATTTAGAAAAATCAGATGCGATTCTGTTTATTTCTTTGTTTACTTCACCTTTTGAAAAAATAAATCAAATAAAATTAGAAAATAAAACAAGACGATTCATTTTAGATAAAATATTGATTTACTACACTTTACACACAGCATCTTTTGGAGATATTCGTTCGCATCAAGTTTTAGAGGATGTACTCTCTTAAAATATTACAAAAGTTTTGGAGTTTTAAATTAGAGGTGTATATTTGCACTCCCTAACAATTAGGGATTAATACAGCTTACTCAGCTGGCCTTTTGGCAAAAGAGTAGAACCAAAGGGGAGATTAGCTCAGCTGGTTCAGAGCACCTGCCTTACAAGCAGGGGGTCACTGGTTCGAACCCAGTATCTCCCACCAAAACCTAACGAGGATTCGAAGGTTATTAACAACAGCTTACTCAGCTGGTTTTTTAAACAAAAGAGTAGAACTAAGGGGAGATTAGCTCAGCTGGTTCAGAGCACCTGCCTTACAAGCAGGGGGTCACTGGTTCGAACCCAGTATCTCCCACCATTTAAAACCTTTAGATCAATCTAAAGGTTTTTTTGTTTTTATAACCATCCCGATCGGTTAAGCGCTCCTTTATCTTTAACAGTACCACATCCCAACGTAATTTCATTCAAGTTACAGTATAAATCCATGTTTTTATCGGGAAAACATGGACTAGACATGGACTTACTATGGACTCAACATGGACTTTAGCAAAATAGTATTTACACAAGGTATAACCCCTATCCATAACCGGATTATTCCACATAAAAATAATATAACTTATCAATTATTTAGTTGTCATTATTAGTACTTTTACTAATAATAGCGCAACTAGATGAAATGAAAAGAAAACTATCTTTAATTGAAGGGACCATGTATGCCGGTGGCAAAACAGCTGTAAATGTTGTTTCCTCTGTTACAATTAAAGGTGTAGTTCAGGAATCTGACCTACACGCCTCACTATTAAAGATTCAGGCCAGGCACCCCTTGCTAAGCAGTAATGTTTGGGAAGATGAATTAGGAATCCATTATTTTGTTGAGCAGAATCCGGTTCAAAGAATTGCCCTCCGCATAGTTAACCGACAAACAGACCAGGATTGGGAAAGGGAATCTATCACAGAATGCCTTACCCCATTTAACACTAAGAATGATACTTTGGTTAGGTTAGTGTGGTTAAAATCAGAAAGTTTTTCGGACCTGATTATTGTTGGCCATCATTGCATATGTGATGGCAGATCTATCCTGAACCTTATGGATGAAATATTGTCTTTGTTAGGCGATCCGGAAAAAGAAATAGGTGCCTATAAATCCTTTTCCTCTATACAGGATTTTATTCCTGCCGAAATTCGGGAAAGCAAGGCAAACAAGCTAAAGATTCAATTATTTTCTAAAGTTGCAAAGCTTGCCTTACTTGCCGTGGCCTTTAAAAAAGAGATTAAAAGAGAAAAACCATTTTTTTTACATTGGAAACTTAGCAAAGAGGAATCTTCGCTAATTATTGAAAAATGCAAATCTGAAGGGGCTTCTGTTCACGATGCACTAAGTGTAGCATTTTTAAGAGGGTTTAAAGAAATCAAAACCATAAAATCGCACTCCAGACTTTATTGCGCAGTAGACATGCGGAAATTCCTGCCTGAGGTTAAAAGCAATATGCTCTTTGCTTTTCCGGCAATGGTTGGGCTCAATCTATCGAACAAAAAAACAGATGGTTTTTGGAATCAAACCCATGAATTTAAAAATGGCCTGGCAAAAAAAATAGATGAGATGAATGTAAATACCGTATTGCTATACAGCGAGTGCCTTTTGCCTTCTTTACCTAGAATGACCAGATATGCCAAGGCTGATAAAGGAGCCCATGATTTTACTCTTTCAAACATGGGAAAGGTAAGCATCAGCGAAAAATATGGTGCTCTTGAAATCGAATCTTTGCAATCCCCTTCAACAATTTTTCCTTTCGGTAATCCAACAACCCTGTTTACAACTTATTTTAAAGGTCAAATTGATTTCGTATTCACATCTGATGAGCATTTTATAAAACGGGAAGATGTGTTAGCCTTAAAAGAGAGTGCATTGAGTATGATCATAAAATAATTATTTATATTTAAATAACGTTGAAACTAACGAGATCAAACCATGAAACTATTAAAATTAATCATCCTTTCTGCAGTTATATTAGCCTCCTGTTCTGGACAACCAGAAACCAAAAAATCATCTGAGCAATCTATAAATGGAACTTGGAAACTTGTATCCGCAAAAGTGATAACCAAAGGTGATACCGTTAATACTTTCCCCGTAGAGAATCAGGAGATGATTAAAGAATTTAATGATACACATTTTTCTTTTTTCAAACATGATGTTAACAAAGGAAAGGGCAAAGGGGCTATTTTCGATGCGGGTAGTGGCACATATACACTAAATGGAGATAAGTATGAAGAACATCTGCAATACTGTAGTTATAGAGATTGGGAAAATCTCAAATTCAGTTTTACATTAAAAATAAGCAATGATACATTGGTGCAACGTGGCATCGAAAAAATAGACAGCCTGAATGTTAACCATGAGATTGTAGAAACCTACGTTAAGTTACACTAGGATAAGGTATGTTATTACCTACGGTGGGCATTGAACAGATCTTTAAACTTCCTTATACCGGGGAAGATTTTAAGTTGTTGCGTCATACCCCCATAAACATGCCCTCCATTCCGCATGCGCATAAGCATGATTTTTATATGCTCCTTATTATAGATCAAGGTAGTGGCACACATACCATAGATTTTAAAGAGCACAACGTTAATAACAAAATGGTGTTTTTTCTTGCACCCGGACAGGCCCATCAATGGGAGCTCTCTGAAAAAACATCGGGTTATCAGTTAATGTTTTCGCAGAAGTTTATGCTTCCGGGGAGTCTGCGGTTGCCATTTTTTAACTTGTCTGCCTCCCCTGTTCTTCATCTTAAAAATGATCAATATCAGGATCTTGTTCAGGAGCTAGAGCAAATATTAAAAGAATTGACTACCCCAGGGCAATTTGAAACTGAATTAATTCAAACCAGGTTACAAATTGTACTGATCTTATTGAAAAGATGGTATTCAGACTGTTTTGATCTGCAGGACTCTACTACCGACAATCGTCTGATTAATAATTTCCTCACACTTCTCGACCAGCATTATTCTGCCCGAAGTGAGGTATCGTTTTATGCCGAAGAGCTACATGTTACTGCTAATTATCTTAATCAAATTTGCAGGAAGAAATCAGGAATAACTGCCGGAGACCTTATTCGAGAGCGCATTTTGCTTGAAGCAAAACGAATGCTAACATTAACAAAACTTGATATTAAAGAAATTGCCTATTCTCTCGGGTTTAACGATACCTCTTATTTCTCCAGGTTTTTCAGAAAAAACACGAACGTTAGTCCCCAACAATTTCGAAAAACAAATAATTAGTCCCTTTATTGTGATAATCAGTCCTATTTAGCTGAGGCTTTAAGAACTAAATTTGCATATGAATTTCCGAATCTTATCTGTCATCATCCTTACTTGCATTGCAATGAATGCTTGTTCGCAGAAAAAAAACATGGAACAAAACGAATTAGAAGTTTTTACAATCATAGCGGCAAACGACAGCACTAAGCTATCGCAATGGCTTTCTGTAAATAAGAACATTGAACTGCGCAACAGCAAAGGAGAAACACCTTTAATGAATGCCACTTATGGCAATCGTATTATACTTGCAAAAATGCTGATCGATGCCGGAGCCAATGTAAACCAACAAGACAATATGCTAAACAGCCCTTTTCTATACGCTGGGGCTTCAGGTTATCTCGAAATACTTCAGCTTTGCTTAAAAGCGGGAGCGAATTATAAAGTGTTTAACCGGTATAACGGTACTGCGTTGATACCGGCATGCGAAAGGGGCCATATTGCAATAGTTACTGAATTACTAAAAGACAAAAACTATCCTATTGATCATATAAATAGATTAGGCTGGACAGCATTGCTGGAAGCCATTATTTTAGGTGATGGAAGCGATAAGTATGTAAAAATTGTTCAGCTTCTGGTAAACGCTGGCTGCGACATTAGCATTAAAGATAAAGACGGCGTTGATGCACTTAGCCACGCCAAAAAAAGAAATTTTAAAGAAATAACAGCTGTTCTTGAAGAGGCAGCTAAGAAATAATCCTTCCTTATGAAAAAACTAATATTCTCTATCCTTTTCTGTTTAACGGCCTCTGGGGTGTTTTCACAGAAAAAAGATGCTGATATAATTATCAAATCTGCAAATATCATTGATGTTAAAACAGGCAAAATAATTTCCGGAAAGGCCGTAGCTATTAAAGATGGGATGATCATTAACGTGTTTAATGAAAAGCTAATCAGCGGATACAATTCAAAACAAATATTGGATGCAAAAGGCAAGTATCTGATGCCGGGCCTTTGGGATATGCACATGCACTTTGGTGGTGGCGATTCATTAATCAACGAAAACAAGAATCTGTTACCGCTATTTCTGGCCTATGGTATAACAACCGTACGTGATGCTGCAGCTGACATTAGCCCCAGTGTATTACAATGGAGGGATGAAGTTGCTGCAGGAAAACTGCTGGGTCCATCCATTTTCACCTCTGGACCTAAACTAGAGGGCTACAAATCTGTTTGGAAGGGTGATATTGAAGTAGGAAATACTAAAGAGATAGCGCAGGCTCTGGATTCTTTACAAAAAATGCGTGTTGATTTTGTTAAAATAACTGATAATACGCTAAAGCCCGATCTCTTTTTAGAAGCTATAAAACTAGCCCGTCAGCGTGGATATCGGGTATCTGCACATATTCCAAGTGCCTTAACGATGGAACAAATAGCAAATGCAGGTTTAAGCTCTGTTGAGCATTTAGGCTATGCGCTTAAAGCGGGATCAAAAGTAGAAAAAGAGATCTCGGCTGAAGTTGCATCGGGCACACTAAAAGGTAAAGCATTTA
Organism: uncultured Pedobacter sp.; assembly: GCF_946479715.1. Next base: position 12,692 of record NZ_CAMLHF010000119.1, read on the forward strand.
ACCAAAAGGTTATGGATACTTTTGACGAAACAGCAGCCTTATCAACTTACAGAAATATGGCCAAGCATGGCATGTATGTTACACCAACACTTTCTCTAAACTATATCCTTACCTATTTTGAGAAAGACAATCATAAAAATGACAGCTACCTGCAGTATATAGGAAAAGGCCTACAAAAAACTTATGAAGGCCGTGTAAAAAGAGTTGAGCAAGATGATGCAGCAGCTATTGCTTTCAGACATCAGCTGTTTGAAAAAACCGTAACCACGCTCCCACTTCTGCAAAAAGCTGGTGTAAAAATATTGGCCGGTACGGATGCAGGTTATTTAAATTCTTATGTATATCCTGGTATTGGCCTTCATAAAGAATTAGAATTGCTTGTGAAATATGGTTTAACTCCGTTACAAGCTTTGCAAGCATCTGTTATCAATTCACCAGATTTTCTTGGCAAAAAAGAGTATGGAACCATTGCTCCGGGCAAAAAAGCAGATATATTATTACTTGACGAAAATCCTTTGAGCAACATAAGTGCTACTCAAAAGATTTTCACTGTAATTAAAGCAGGCAAAGTACTTAACAGAAAGACCCTTGATGATATGCTTGAACAAGTTAAGCAGTTAAGTGCCCAATAGAAAGAGTCTATTTTAACTGGTATGCCATTACACTCTTCTTAAAAAAAGTAGGGATATAAACTATTTTTTTAACGGGGTCATAACCAATATCAGCGGTATTTTTCTTTTCCAGATGAGTATCCAGCAATAGTTCAGAAGTACCATTAGCAAATACGTAATAGATATAACCACCCCAGCATGAAAACAAGAAATCACCATTGCCAATTGGTTCAATTCCATCTCCACCAAAAGGCAACCCCGCTATCTTGATCATCTCTTTTTTTGCATTGGCTTTTAAAAGGTTTTTGCCTCCTCCAGCTATATAAAGATCGTCGCCAACTGCTTTGAGCCCATTTACCCCATCAATATTTTCCATGTAAACGACATCTTTATTGTTGGTGATCTGGTGGATTTTTTTTGTTTTAGAATCTGAGACATACACCACGCCTTTATCGCTAACTGTAATGTCATTTAAGAATGCTGATCCTTCAATTGGAATAGTAAGCTCAACCTTGTTTTTCGGGATATCAATAACTACTACATCGGTCAAATCTGCCACATACATTTTATTGCCATGTATGGCAAGTCCTTTTGGAGAGTTGAGGCCGGTAATCCAATCCAGATTAATCACTTTACCATTCATATCCAATTTACCTACCCCACCAATTCCATCTTTCTTATCAGCACTATTGCCCATTATTGAAACATATATTACTCCTGCCTTAACATCGGGCAATACGGATTCAGGCAGATTAATTATACTGTCCGTTTCCCATATTTTTTCCAACTTATGCTGTGCATTAACGCATAGAGCCAACAACATTACAAAAGATAAACTCAAAAATTTTTTCATAACAATTTCCTTAAAATAGAGACTTTTCCGATGAAATTACATAAAAACCAACACATTAGAAGTAATATTTTTGTGTACCCTATTTCTTTTTTTACAATACGACCTTATTAAATCGAGTTAATTATCTGTTTATTTGTATTTGTTAATTAAATACACACACAAATTTAATCTTCATTGTTATGCTACTTAGCATTTTAAACTCTATTTTCTGCGTCGCATTTATACTATTCGCGTATGTAAACCTTAATGATAAAGACTCATGGCTTTGGGTGCCTATCTACATGGTGGCTTCGATTTGTTGTGGATTTGCCATTTTTAATCTTTTTTCTCCTATCGTATACCTTGTTGCCATATCTTTCTATCTTATTTACGCAATCATCCTCTTTTTTGCAAAAGACGGAGTGCGTGACTGGATAATGAAGTACCGAAGCCCAAGCTTAGTTGAAAGTATGCAGGCCACCAAACCTTATATAGAGAAAACCAGAGAATTTTTTGGCCTTCTGATTATAAGTGGTGCACTTGCTATTAACTATTTTGTGGCTATCAATTTATAAAAAAGAACATCATGCTTTTGATAGATATAGAAGGGATAAAAAGCCTTAATGATCTTTTTCTGCAAATCATTAAACAAAACCTTAGCGGTGATGCCTTATTGTGGTTGGAGAATAAGGTTGAATTGATTAAGACAGAAGAAAAATCAATACAATTAAACCTTACGTTTTCACACTTACCAAGATTGGCTGGTAAACAGCCAATAGAGCTGGAGAAAAAGGATGAGGAAAAAATAAATGGGCTACTACCCGGTTTTTCATTAAATGGGTGGACTGCCGATAGGCTTTCTCGTGTTTGGCTATTGATGCAAGTTCCGGCCGAACATAAAGACACCTACATCAAAAAGATAAATGGATTATTTATTGGCTCTGAAATGAACGAGCAAATTGCACTTTATTCTGCTTTGCCATTTTTAGCATATGCTGAAGAATGGATTGCCAGATGCGAAGATGGAATACGCAGTAATATTGGTACCGTATTAGAAGCCATTATGTACCACAATCCATACCCTGCTCATTTCCTTTCGGAGGGTGCATGGAACCAATTGGTGCTGAAAGCATTTTTTACAGAGAAAGATGTTAATCACATCCTTGGATTAAAAGACAGATCAAACCAGGCATTATCGGATACTTTAAGCGACTATGTACAAGAACGTTTAGCCGCCCACAGAACTGTTAATCCGGAGATCTACAAATTGATAGAACAAAAGAATCAGAAAATATAAATTTTGAATTATGTGCTGTAATGATAATTTTCAGGAAAGAAATGAAGGAGAAAAAATTCAAACTTCTCTTGATTTGAATGACATCAGCGGGATGAAGTTTTTTGACCCGCATGTACACATGACCTCTCGTACCACAGATGACTACCAGGCTATGGCCGATGCAGGAATTGTAGCTTTAATAGAGCCGGCTTTTTGGTTGGGTCAGCCGCGTACCGGAGTAGACAGTTTTACCGATTATTATAGCAGTCTTATTGGTTGGGAAAGATTCAGGTCTTCACAATTTGGTATTAAGCATTATTGCACCATAGGTTTAAACTCTCGTGAGGCCAATAACGAAAAGCTGGCAGAACAGGTAATGGAAATACTTCCTCACTTTATTTTTAAAGAAGGAGTAGTTGGTATAGGCGAAATTGGTTTTGATGATCAGACTGCCGCCGAAGAAAAATATTTCCGTTTACAATTGGAACTGGCAAAAGAATCAGGATTACCTGTGCAGATTCACACGCCACACAGAGATAAGAAAAAAGGCACACAACGTAGTATGGATATTGCGATAGAACATGGACTTTCTCCATATTCGGTAATTGTAGATCATAATAACGAAGAAACAGTTAAGGAAGTTCTTGACCGAGGCTTCTGGGCTGCATTTACCATTTATCCTTTTACCAAAATGGGCAATGAGCGCATGGTAGAAGTGGTAAAACAATATGGATCTGAAAGGATCATGATCAACTCAGCAGCAGACTGGGGCATTTCGGATCCTCTTGCGGTACCTAAAACTGCGGCATTAATGAAAAAATCGGGAATTAGCCTTGCTGATATTGAACTGGTGAGTTACAGGAATGCTATAACGGCATTTGCACAAAGCGGACAAATTGATGAGAACGATTTTATTTCAGTTAAAAACATCGATCAAAGTCAGAAATTTGAAAGCAATTCGATTTTGCGTGGCGGGCAACAACCAAGAATAGATAAAAATTCTATTATCATTTCCTAATTAGGTATACATTGAAAAAACTATTAGGATATATAAGGCTAATGCGGCCTGCAAATGTGGTTACTTCGGTTGCAGATGTACTGGCGGGCATAGCTATTTCAGGTTCCTTTTCATTAACAGGATGGAGCACTTTACAGCTACCTGTTATACTGCTTTGCATCTCAACAATAGGTTTGTACAGTGGTGGCATTATCTTTAATGACGTTTATGATGCTGATCTGGATAAGATAGAACGTCCGGAACGCCCAATCCCAAGTGGATTGATTAGCAAGAAGGCAGCTACCATATTTGGCGCAGTATTCTTCTTTATAGGAATTGCGGCGGCCAACCTTTTTGG
>NZ_CAMLHF010000120.1 GCF_946479715.1 uncultured Pedobacter sp.
GAACCTAAGTATAAAGAAAGTTTTCCCAATACATCAAAAAGAGGTTTTGCCTTATCATAGTTCTCAGCACTTCCACCAACCAGAATAATCAAAGTCCCATCCTGGGCTGGCTTTACACTTCCAGAAACCGGAGCCTCAATAAAATTCATCTTGTGCTTTTCAGAAAGAGCAGATAAATATTTTGATGTTTCCGGAGCAACAGTACTCATATCAATTAACAATTTACCTGAGTTTTCTCCAGATAGCAGGCCATTGGTTTCATTATAAACTTCCTTTACCGCATTATCATCAGATAACATGGTAAAAACAACATCACAAGAATCAACCAGTTCACGAAGATCTTTAGCCGATTGTGCCCCTACGCTTGTCAATTCCTTTTCTTTATCCTTATTCCTGTTGTAAACTCGTACCTCGTATCCTGCGCTCAGTAAGTTCGCAGCCATAGCGCTGCCCATATTGCCAAGTCCAGCCCAGCCAATCTTCAAATTATTCATAGTTTTTACTTAATTAGTTGGGCAACGGCCTAACCATAATATCTTTATAATAGATTACACTACCCGGATCATGCCCCTGTAGGGCAAAGGTACCATCAGAAATAGCTTTGCCTCCAATATTTTCCTTTGCCACATTATCCGGTTCAGTATACTCGACAACTGTTTTTCCGTTTATTTTAATGGTAACGTTTTTATCTTTAACCATGATATATTCTTCATACCATTCATTGTCTTTCACATAAGTTTCTTTCACATCCTGAACCGCATATAAGCTTCCTGTTCTTCGCCAATCACTATGAGAATTGTTTACCTGAACTTCGTGGCCTTTACCCGGAAATCCCTCCTGCTGGAAAGCTGTATGGAAATAAATCCCTGAATTTGCACCAGGCTTAGTCATTACTTGTGCTTTAAATTCAAAGTTTTTAAAATTATGGTTACTTGCTGAACCATCATAAAATAAATGAGAAACAGGTCCTGCCACCTTTATCGCACCATTCTCTATGCTAAACGTTTCAGGATTTTGATTTTTTTTCCAACCGTTAAAAGTTTTGCCATCAAACAAACTAATCCAGCCGTCTGATTTCTGTTGCTTTACACTGGAACAAGACAATAAAAAAATAGAGAGAGAACAAAGTACAAGGAATCTTTTCATTACAGTATAATTTAGATTAAGTAATAAGGTGTGTTTGTTGAATCGTTATATGTGCTAAAGGTACACAAATTGGCATTTTTTTAAAGGCTCAATTAAGCTATATTTATCTTCTTAAATGAAGGAAGTTACGCATGAATATGGTATAGATTTGTTCTGGAAGGATAACCTGGCAGAACAATTAGATGGCTACGTTGATGGCAACTACATTAAGGTGCCCGAAGAAATTCACAGTGGAACCCGATATGTATTACCAATAAGTGAGTTCACTACCGCGCTGGTTATAGACGTGACCTATAACCAATCAGTGACCTTTCACCAACGAAATACGAATGATGATTTTATAGGAGTCTACTTCAATCTTACCGAAGGTGAAGCTTTTCATGTACTTGATGAGGTTTCCAGACCCGTAGGGCGATGGAATTATAACCTGGCTATAATGGATAGCAGTCTTGATGCTGACTATATTATTCAGAAAGGAAGCAAAACCTATATGATTTCTATTTTTATTGCCAAAGCAGCATTCAAAGCATATCTTGGAAAACTACCCCAATTCAAAGATGTTTTAAATGAGGTTTTTGATAGTAAAAAGAACACTTTTATCAGATATGAAAGGATGACCAATGAAGCTTGGTGGCTAATTGATGAATTGCGCCAGATAGATATGGAAGATCCCTTGTATGATGTTTTTCTTAAAGGTACTATTTACTCATTAATGGCAAATTATATGGACCAGGTAGCTATTCAGGAGGTATTGATCGAAAAAGTGGCAAAGGAGGATCTAACGGCAATTATCAGTTCTCAATCAGCCTTAATAGATCAAATCACAGAACAGTTTCCCGGTATATCTTCTCTCGCATCTGTTGCATGCATGTCAGAAACGAGGTATAAATCTCTATTTAAAAAAATTACCGGACTTAGTCCAAATGTTTTTTTCCTAAATAATAAGTTATCATTTGCAAAACAAGTGCTCGAGAATGGCGAATTAACTATAGGGGAAGTTGCTGATCAGTTTAATTTTGCTACGCCGTCACATTTTGCTGAGCTATTTAAAAATGCTTTCGGTGTTCCTCCAAAAGATCATCTTAGTTATTTTTAATTATGCAAAGCTCAGGTCTCCATATCAAACATCAGTATGCACTGGGGCCTCATTGGCAACAACCAATGGCAAACGATCTGGGTGCTGAGCTTATAGAAGAAAAAATACTAAAGCTACCAGAACATATTGGAAATGGTGGTTCTTTTTTCCTGGAAGTGATGCCCGGACTTTCTTTGCTTTTGGCAGATGTTACTTTTTCTGTCCCCATTTCCTTTACCAGAATGGCTACAAAAGATCATTTTTACCTCGTTTATTACGACTTAAGCGATGAGATTAGCAGCCATGTTGTTGACGGAACTGATCATAGAATCGGTTACCAATCAAAACTGGGGATGGGTTTTATGGATAGTCACACTGAAAGCACCCTTATCCCCACGCTCAATGAAAGGTATTATAGTTTCAGGCTTTTTATTGGCAAGGCACTTCTAATGTCGTTAATGGGAAATAGCAAACCGCAAAATATAGTGGAAGCCTTATTTGATGACGCGAAAAATACCTTATTTTTCTATGGCCATATAGACAGCAGCACCAGACTTTTACTAAAGGGATTAAAAGACAAGTCTTTTTATGATCCTTCATTTGAATTGTTAGCAAAAGGTGCAGCACTAAAGATCTTAACTTACCTTGTGCGACGAGCCAGAAACTTTGAACCTATTATTCAAAAGCTGTCTTCTTCCGACACTGCTTCAATATTAAGTACCAGCCAGTATTTACTAGATAACTTACTATTGGATTTCCCGGGCGTGACCTTTCTTGCTCAAATGGCGGGGATGTCTGACTCTAAATATAAAAAGCTTTTCACTAAGATTGTAAAAAGAAGTCCCAAGAGCTTTTTTCTAAATGAAAAGCTGCTTCTTGCTCAAAATTTTCTCGAAAGCGGCAATTTCAATTCTATACGTGAAGTGGCTATAGAAGTGGGCTATAGCAAGCCTGGATACTTCTCCGAAGCTTATCGGAAAGCTTTTGGTGTTCTTCCTCAGGAAGTATTTCTAAAGACGAACATTTAAACTTTCTGTCTTAATCCGTTAGCATTAAACCTTATTCTGGCAGTCTTGCCATCATGACCTCTGTACCTTTGTATCAACAAAAAAAGATAAAAGAACAGTAATTAAAAACTAATTAGAAAGTTATGAAAATGAATGTAAGAAAAATGTTAACCATAGTTGCTTTAGCTCTCCCGGTATTATTTACAGCTTGTAAAAAAGATAAAGACATTACACCACAACCTGAGAATGCGATAACAAATGTAAAATTTGTTTATACAAGTGATGCGGTAAGCCCTAAATCTGCAGATAGTAATGGAGTTGATCTTAGCAGTGCAACTACTGTAAAAATAGTATATGGAGTACAAGAAGGCAGCATCAATTTACCTTATTTTAAAGAAACTGAATTAAACCTTTCATCAACTACAGGAAAGGCAACCACCATCGATCAAAAAGTTTTCACATTTAAAGGAGGAACGGTTTTAACTGTCCAATCAGCCACACTATTAGATGCTAATGGAAAAACAATTGCTACAGCTCCTGCCGATGAGTTTAAAGTAAGCAGCCCTAAGGGCACTATAGTAATGGAACGTGAATACAACGTTAGCAAACTTGAAAGAAAATAAGCATAGAGATTCTTTAACAATCGGCCTGTGCTTTAAAATTAAAGCACAGGCCTTTTTATTTTATCAAATCTGATAGACATGAAACCTAAGTCAATTATTATAAATGGGGAATTTTCATTTCCTGCAAACCCGCATACCACAGTACTGCATCCTGACCAAATCATAATTGATGCATTAGCCACATTCATTGATTTAAGAGCAGAATTCCTGCTGGTTCAAGAGCATGGAAAATGTATCGGCATCATTTATTGCAGTGATTTAATAGACTTTCTTAACTATGATGAGCCTAATGGAGCCTTGTTGGCACACAAGATCAATTTCGATCTAAGAAGTGCTGTCATAGCAATGAATAAATCCTAGTTCCTGTCACGGCTATTTACAAACAGCAAAATATAATACAGTAAGGTAGCTATAGAACTTATTGCAGCGACAACATAAGTTCTTGCTGCCCATTTTAATGCATCAGCCGCTTTATCATGCTCGTAAGGTGTAGTAATATGATTATTTTCAAGCCATTTTAATGCACGGTTGCTTGCATCATATTCAACTGGAAGTGTGATAATTGTAAAGACTGTTGTGATGGCAAACAAAACGATCCCCACAAGTAAAATAGTCGGACTAGAACGACCTATTAAAAAGCCCAGGCCTGCAAGTATTACCCATTGAGAAAGCTGAGTACTGATATTGACAAGGGGAACAATAGCGCTTCTAAATGTAAGCATACTATAGGCTGTAGCATGTTGAACGGCATGACCACATTCGTGTGCAGCCACAGCCGCAGCGGATATACTTCTGCCCTCAAAAACATCAGGGCTCAGGTTTACCGTCTTATCTTCCGGATTATAATGATCGCTTAAATGTCCAGGTGTGGATATGACCCGAACATCATGAATACCATTATCAGAAAGCATTTTTTCGGCGATCTCCCTACCACTCATGCCATTGGCAAGTCCAATTTCACTATATTCTTTAAATTTGCTTTTAAGTCTGTTGCTAACAATAAGACCTACAACAAACATAATTCCTGCTATCAGATAATATCCCATTAACCCCATGCCTTTAAACTTTTTATATAGTTAATAAACAAACTTGTATAAATAACAATTTAGATTCAAATTGGTTCTTGGTAGCGCTTTCCAGCTTCAATTTCATTTATGCCTTTCAAAAATCTGTTCTAATTCTGCTACCGACTCATGAAGCAAATCAGCTGTTGCTAGAGCAAGTACTACCTCACTAATATGAAGCAAGTTAATTTCATGAACTAATCTTAAAATTTCATCTTGTCTAAATTCGAGACGGGCTTTAAACTCAATTAAATCATTTTCTAGTTCTACGTTTGCCATAAGAGTTAGATGTTAGTTCAGAGAAAGCAAAAATATTTATTTTAATGAGCAAATCATCATGACATAAAGATAAAAAATTATCGATATATTCTACAAAATTATCATAAGAATCATAGCATTTCAGTTAAGGCCAGCCAAAAGCCAGCCTTAATAGAATGAGATAAATCAGAAGATTTTCTATTTTTTATATTCTGCCAACAGGATGTCCATGTCTCCCAGTAGCTTCTTTACATCAGCATCATCAGTGCCGTCGTAAACACCTCTTATGCGTTTCTCTTTATCCACAAGTGTCAAATATCCACCATGAACAAAACCACCAGGAGCAGCTTTATCTTCTTGTGCGGCTGCCAGATAATTGCGTTCAGCAAGGGTATAGATTTCGTCCCTCGACCCCCACAAATATTCCCATTGCGTTCCCTTAACTCCAAGTTTATCAGCGTAAGCTTTCATTCTTGAAGGGGTATCATACTTTACGTCGATGGTATGGGAAGCAAGTTTTACTTCCGGATTTCCTTCATACTTCTTGTAGATCTTAAACAGATTACGGTGCATAATAGGACAGATTGTAGGGCAAGAGGTAAAAAAGAAATCGGCAACGTAAATTGTTCCATCGAAATCCTTTTGAGTTACAACAGTACTATCCTGGTTCAATAGCTTAAATGATGGAATAGTTCTAAATGCCGTATCAGTAACCGTTTTTCCATCAACCACCTTTTCTGAAATTTCCATTTGTATAAAAGGCAGTCGTTTAACCTCCTTCTTACAGCCTAAAGCAAAAAGGCTAATTATTGAAGCCCCAAAAATCAAATTCCTCATTACTTCTTAAATTTACTCAGGTAATCATCAGACAATTTAATTTCCTGCTTATACAAGCTATCAATAATCTCAATTTTCTTCTTTTCATCTTGAAAATACTGAACCGCAACTTCATTTGATTTGCCTGTTACATCAGGCTCAAATTTGTGCATCCAATCGTTCATCTGATCTTCAGCCTTACTTAAATCATTTACCATAGCTATCATAACTTGTTTTTCCTTTACCGTATCAACATCAGGAAACTTAATTTTTAACCCACTAAGGTTCTTCAACAAAGTATCAAGTTTCATCTGATTATTGACAAGTGCACTATGATCGCCCATTACTACATCATGGAACTTCATTACTTCATCACGAACAGCTTTATAATCTGTTGTACCATTCTTTTGCTGCGTGCATGCAGCAGCAATTAGCGCTATAAAAGCGACAAAAATTATCTTCTTCATTTTTAAATATTAAAATATATAAATCACTTATAAGTAAGGCACAAAATTTCTGCACCAAACTCAAGCGCAACAAACCTATCTGCACCCAACCTCTCTGCATCCTGTTTCCCCGTAAATTCATCTTCTCAGAAAAGACCTCGGAATCATTGCGCTCCTTCAGCGCATTTATTCCAGTCTTTGAAGAGAATGGTTAATTTACCCCTTTACCTGTGGCGGATGAAATATAGAATTTTTAATACTTTGCGGTATTCCGGTAGAAAAAGGAATATGGAATTTGATTTCCGCTAATGAATATTGCTTAAAAACCAGAGGTTTTACAATTAAAGCATCTTGTATCTGTGTTTTCTGCGACTGCCTCTCCTGCTTTTGCTCTTTGTCTTGTGCCTGTTTTAATTTTTTCATTAAATAGCACTTACCATTACAATGCATTTGAGGTTTGTCTCTATTCTCACAGAGTTCGGCAGCAATATATTTCTGATTAACTTCAAAACCCATAAACACAAATAAATTTGAGCAGTTTGCACTAAGCAAACTAAACAAAAGTAATATGGTTATGGGTTTTAATAGCATTACGCGACAAATGTAAGCATCATAAATGACGATTCATTTACCTACTTTAATATTGAGGTTGGTTTTTTATTCTCGTCGATCGCTACAAATGAAAACTCTCCCGTTACTGCTCTTTCTCTATGCTCAGAATACATCTGTTCAATAAAAATCTCTACACTAACTTTAAGGCTTGTATTACCGATATGACTTACCCTACCCACCAGTTCCACAATTGTGCCTGCAGGAATTGGTTTCTTAAAATCTATCCTGTCACTACTTACAGTTACCATAATTTGTCTGCTAAAACGGGTAGCGGTAATAAAAGCTACCTCATCCATCATGTGCATAGCAGTACCGCCAAATAATGTATCGTAATGATTGGTCGTATTTGGAAAAACGGCTTTGAAAATTCTAGTCTCCGAAGCCGTAATTTTATCTTCTAATGTCATTAAATTGATTGTTTATTTCTTAGGTTACCCCATTTCAAATAAGTAGCGCCCCATGAAAAACCAGCACCAAATGCGGTTAACATCAATTTGTCGCCATACTTGAAATCATCTTTAAAGTCCCATAAACATAAAGGAATGGTTGCTGCAGTTGTGTTACCATATCTGTCAATATTAACCTTAACCTGATCTTCAGATAACCCAAGATAATCACCCACAGATTGGATAATTCTTAAATTAGCCTGATGAGGGATAAGGTAATTGATTTGTGAACTCTCAAGATCGTTAGATTTTAATACCTTGTTACAAGTATCTGTCATACCCTGAATTGCCGCTTTAAATACAACACGACCGTCCTGACGCACGTAATGTAACTTATCATCAAGTGTTTGCTGAGATGCAGGGAATTTAGATCCTCCTGCAGTAACAATCAGATTTTCCTTACCACTGCCATCAGTTCTAAAATAGCTATCCATTAAACCTACAGGTTCTTCCGTTTGCTCTAATAAAACTGCTCCGGCACCATCTCCAAAAAGAATGCAGGTATTACGATCGGCGTAGTTAATTATCGAACTATTTTTATCAGCACCAATAACAACCACTTTTTTACAACGACCACTTTCAATCATACTTGCACCAAGCGTTAGCGCATATAAAAAACCGCTACAAGCTGCGTTAGTATCAATGCCCCATGCATTTTTTAGACCTGCCTTTTCACAAACCATACTCCCGGTTGATACCATTACGTAATCTGGTGTTGAAGTAGAGACAATTACACAATCAATTTCATCTGGAGCTACATTTCCTTCTTCCATCAATCTATTCAAGGCATAAGTAGCCATGTCGGATGTAGCAATATTTGGATCATTTACTATTCTTCTCTCCTTTATCCCGGTTCTGGCAACAATCCACTCGTTATTGGTATCTACCATCTTTTCAAGGTCATGGTTACTTAAAATAGTGTCCGGAACATAACCCCCAACCGCGGTAATCACCGCATTTTTCCTTATTCTCATTTATGTTTATGTAATTCTGTAAAAAGGGGCAGGCATAAAACCTGCCTCTTTTTTTTACAAAGTTACGGCTTCTTCCACATATTCCCGCAGTACTTTTGCAGCTGCGACCATTTCTATTAAAGCTTTTTTTTGTTTCATCCCAATGGCGGGTCTTTAAACCGCAGTCAGGATTCATCATTTTATTACCCACACATTACATATTATTTTTTGAGTAGTGTACCTTTGCAACATTCTAAAAGCATTATTATGAAATTTAACCGATCCATTTTATCCGCATTTTTATTTGGCAGCGCAGTGTTTCTGGCTTCTTGTCAGGATTCAAAAAAACTTCCTATTTTAGGCCCCAGAGAAGCAGCAACAGTTAAAAATGCAGATGGATCAACCAGTGTTGATACGGTATACAAAACTATACCTGCATTTAGCTTCTTAAATCAGGACAGCACCCTAATTAACAATGATACCTTTAAGGATAGAATTTACATTGCTGATTTCTTTTTCACTTCATGTACAACAATATGCCCTACCATGCACCGCAGCATGAAAACCATATTTGACAAATACAAAGACAATCCTGATGTGATGTTCCTTTCACATACTATTGATTTTAAATACGATCATCCTTCAGTTTTAAAGAAATATGCACAAAAGCTAGGTGTAGACGGTCCAAAATGGCAGTTTGCTTATGGTTCAAAAGATAGCATCTACAAAATTGCTGAAAAAGATTATCTGGTTGCAGTAATTGAAGACAGCACTGCTAAAGAGGGCTATGTACATCAGGGTTGGCTGATCTTAATTGACAAACAAAAACGTATACGCGGGGCTTATGATGGAACAAACCCTGAACAGGTTGCACAGCTTACCAAAGATATCCCGGTTTTACTTGCAGAAGATAAAAAGTAATCATGCGTAAATTAATATTAAGCACATTATTTCTGATCACAATTGCTACAATGGTCTATTCTTGTCAGAGCTCAGAACAATTAAAGCAGGACATTTACTATGCAAATGGCCGTGATCTTTACATTAAACATTGTCAAAACTGTCATGGCTCAAAAGGAGAAGGATTAAACGCTTTGGCTCCACCCCTTACAGATACTATTTTTCTAAGGGAGAACAAACAAAAAATAGCTTGTTTTATTAAAAATGGCGCATCAGGCCCAATTACTGTAAACGGCAAAAAATACGATGGAAAAATGCCGGATTTTGCTACCCTGGCCAACATAGACATTGCTCAAATAGTTGTTTACATTACCAACACATACGGTAATAAACAAGGAATGTATACCCCAGAGCAAATTGCCCAAGATTTAAAAAACTGTAAATAATCCTGAAATAAATTACTAACTGCAGATTATTTAAACCAGTTGCCTTAAAACAATCGTCATCTCGTTACAGTAGCCGTCATCTCGACGATAGGAGAGATCCCTTGGTTAGGCCTGTTCAAGAGATCTCTCCTATCGTCGAGATGACGACATGTACTAAACTATTTCCAGATAGACTTAGCTGAATACACTTCCAGGTTTTTAACATCAATATTGTTCCCCCAGAAATGGAAACCCTCTTTATTATCAGCAACCGGCTTTCTTTCCATTGAATAAGAGTAGGCACCTCCATCAATAAACACCTCTATAGAGGTCTTGTCAATATAGATATCGGCTGTCAACTCCATGCTTGTCATATCGTTAGGTGAATAGAAAACCCCATTAATTGTATTATTGTTCATATCATAATCAATAATACGCTGACCAAATAAATTAAACCCTGCGCTAGTTGCATGCGAAAGCTTAAAGGTGGTTTTAATGCGTATTTTATCAGCATTATAGAATTCCTTAAGCTTCTGATTTGCATCATCAGATTTTAGATCAGCCCATTGATTTGTGCGGTCAAACAATTGTTCGGTTTCTTTTATAGGCGTACTAAACACCCTTACCCCATTTTTAGTCGAATTAAGTTTTAGTTCAGTAGGTAACAACATCATGTTATTAAAAGGCATACCGGGTTGAGCTATTCTTCCCCATCCTATCTGGATGCGTCTGCCATCACTTTCCGGAATGTTGGTATAGGTTTGGGCAGCATATATCGACCCTGTCGAATAAAAATATTTACCTGCTTCAGGCGTAAAGGTTTTTCCATCAAATGAACCAATCATATAGGTGCCAGATGCCCCATACATTACCCACTTGGTTTTATCCTTATTACCATCAATTGGCAACTCAAAAAGCTCAGGACATTCCCAAAATCCGGTAACATGGCTTTCGAAGTTCCATTCTTTTAAATTTTTTGAAGTGTAGATAGAATGGCCATCACGTTCATTTAGCACCATTACCCAGTGTTTACCTGGTTTATACCAGAAAACCTTAGGATCACGGGTATCTCTGCTATTCCATTTCTCTTTAGAATCAATAACAGGGTTCTTTGCATATTTGGTCCATGTACGTCCTTTATCCAAGCTGTAAGCAACACATTGAATCTCCCTATCTGAATTATCAGCTGTATATATAGCAACCATTGCAGGAGTATTCCCCTTATTGAATCCTGCGGTATTGTCATAGTCAATCACAGCTGATCCTGAAAACATGGTTCCTAAATTATCCGGATGTAAGGCTACAGAAAGCTCATCCCAATGTACAAGATCTTTACTCACTGCATGTCCCCAAGACATATTTTCCCATTCTCTTTCATAAGGATTATGCTGATAAAAAAGATGGTACTCACCTTCATAAAATATTAGTCCATTTGGATCATTAATCCATCCTCTTCTTGTTGAAAAGTGAAACTGAGGGCGATTTTTCTCATGATACAAAGAATCCTGGCCAGCAATCTTATCGTCTTGATAAATTTTGCTAAGTCCTGCTCCATCCCCATCATAACTTATTTTTATGGTTTTACCTTTAAAGGCCGATACGTCTGCAAAAACCCAATATTCAGGATCGCCCGGTGCCAGTCTGATCTTAAATGAACGCTCCAGTTTACCCCCTATTTCAAACTTCATTGTCCCCCTATCCTGGCGTTGAGATATAGGTAAATTGAGGTATTTCTTAGTTATCTTAATAGAAATATCTGCTGCAAAAATTGAGATACTGCAGTACAACATTAGCCCCGTGGTAAGTATGGCTTTTAAAATTGATTTCATCGTTTAGTTATTTAGGTTAAATTGTATGTTTATGTAATTATAATATTTTAAATCCATTACCAGCCCTTATTTTGTTGGTATAAGCCCTTACTAAAATTAACCTGATTTAATGGAATTGGAAAATATTCATCTCTCGCGGCTGTAAATTTAGCGGTAGCCAAATGGTTTGCTCTTGATTTTTCTATGTTAAAATAAGCATTCATAGTTTGTGCTGCTACACCCCAGCGTACCAGATCAAAGAAATGATAGCCTTCAGTTGCAAATTCAATCCTTCTCTCAAAACGAAGCGCCTTTCTGGCATATTCCTGAGTCCATGTACAATTTACGCCCGGTTGATATAACTGAACATTATAGTTTGAGGTTGGATTTCCATTGGCAAGTTTAAGAAGTGCTTTACTTTTTGATGAACGATCCCTTACCTGATTTATCAACGGGTAAGCCTCATCTTGTCTACCAAGTTCTATAAGCGCTTCAGCTTTCCAAAGAAGTACATCTGAATAACGAATAATCTCCCAGTTTTTAGAGCTCGACATAAATGGCGGGATTTTCTGAAAAGAAGCATCACCAGGCAATACAGCTTCTTTTAAACTTGCAAATGCATCATAAACAGCAGGAGCTCTTGCCCAAAAGCGTTCAAATATAAAATCTGTTTTATACTTAAAAGGAGCTCCGGGTTTAGCAACGGTATGGTCTAAACGAGGATCAAAAGTGCTGGTCTGAAAATCAAGTGACGCTGCAACATCAACATCGTTGTAGGTGCCAAACATTGGTAAACCATTGGCATCAGTTTTAAATGAGTTAATCAAATCATGGCTTGGCACATTAAATCCGCAGCAGCCATAATCCTGGTTCATTGGATAGTTAAGCGCGTGTCCATAGTCAAGCCGCCCCTTAGGTGTTCCATCATCTTTCGAATACTGAATAGCAAACACAGACTCTGGTCCGTTTTCAGTTGCAGCCAGAAAATTATTAGCAAAATCATCACTCAAATGATATCTGCCGGATGCAATTACCTCATCACATAAAGCATTAACCTCTGTTAATTTTTCCGTGCTTATAGAAGTTACTGTATTGCTTTCGTCCTGAATATACGCCTGATATAAAAGCACTTTAGCTAAATAAGCCTTTGCAGTAAATTTATTTGGTCGGCCTTTATCACTTTGATCTGGTGGAAGCACTGCAGCTGCATCTTTGAAATCTGCTGCAATCTTGTTCCACAACTCTTCATTACTCAGTGCCCTGTTAGAAATTGTTGGATAATCCTCTTTTACAAGCGTCTCATCAATAAAGGGTACATATTTAAAAAGGATTTTAAGCAGGAAGTAATAATGACCTCTCAGGAACTTTAGTTCTCCTTGTCTTTCAGCTTTTTTAGGATAATCCGCATCCGACAAAGCATTTACTCTTTTTAAGGCGTCGTTAACTCTTCCAACACCTACATAAAGCCTAAACCACAACTGATCCAACAAACCATTATCAACCCTATTTGTAACAAAAGTTTCAAAAAGATGGAATTCAGACAAATCTCCAGGCCCATCTCCACCTTTATAAGTATCTCCGCCCCTAACGCTACCATATGGCCACATGCTCGAATAAGGTGAGGTATAATGGTCGTTACCTAAAGATGAATAGGCCGCAATCACCATCTTGTCAACATTTTCGGGAGTATTCAGTTCTTCACCAGAAGCAACTCCCTGTGCTGGTTCGTCAAGTACCTTTTTACAAGACGTAAGAAGGACACCAAGAACCGCTAGTGTATATAATAATCTTTTCATGTTCTGTTTATTTTTTAGTTACAATGTGATGTTCAATCCAATAGTTCCAATTACAGGCACTGGAAAACCGTAATTTGGGGTTTCCGGATCGGTACCGGTAAACGACTTACTCTTGATCGTAAATAGATTACTTCCCTGTATGAATACGCGGGCATTCTGAATTTTCGATTTAAACACACGCTTAAGGTTATAGCCAAGTTGTAAGTTTCTTAGTTTTAAATAAGAGCCATCTTCAATAAAATAGGTTGATGACCTGCCCTCGTTATTATTATCAATTAAGGTAAGTGCAGGAATGGTTGAGGATGGGTTAGATGGAGTCCATGCATCAAGAGTTCTCTGGCCCCAGTTTGTCCCTGTCCACAATGATGAAAAATCAGTGTACGTCTTAAATTCATTTGTTACTTTGATACTAATTGCCTGTACAAAGAAGCTAAGATCAAAGTCTTTGTAGGTAAAGGAAGCGTTTAAACCATAAGTAAATTTA
This sequence comes from uncultured Pedobacter sp., assembly GCF_946479715.1. Next base: position 13,860 of record NZ_CAMLHF010000120.1, read on the forward strand.
GGACTGGCATTACCTATAAAATCTCTGTCCTTATCATCTATAACATGATCTCCATTTAAATCTTTATATCTGATCCGGCCAATTCCTTTTCCAGGCTGAGCCGCTGAAGAATTTACTTCCTCTGCATTTTGAAACAAGCCATCGGCTATATACCCAAAGAACGAATTAATTGGTCTGTTCAAAACAGTTTTATCGGTTCCATTACCCGGATAAGAAGCTAAAACATCCTGTGGCAAATAAGTAACTTCATTTCGGTATAATGAAAAATTACCCGTCAGATTCATTGAAAAATCATCAGAAAACTTGTTATCGTAAGACAGTAAGGCATCAAATCCTTTATTACGCATCGAAGCCCCATTGATGTATTTACTACCTCCATCACCCAAAACAGCCAGATAAGCCGGTTTAATTAAAATATCGGAGGTATTTTTAATAAAATAATCAAATGAACCGGTGATTTTGTTGTTTAACAAACCAAAATCTAAACCAAAATTAGATTCTTGCAGAGACTCCCATTTCAGGGCATTATTGCCCCTTTGTATTGAAGTAAAACCCGATGGCAGTAATCCGGAACCGCTTCCTGTAATATCATAAGCACTTCCTGAATCGAAATCCCATGTTGGGTCCATACCATATATAGCAGCATACAAAGCCCTGTTAGCATTATTCGGAATTTCCTGATTACCCGATTTACCCCAGCCATATCTAAGTTTTAAATCAGAAATAAAAGGAAGCTTTTTCATAAACTCTTCCTCGCTAACGCGCCATCCGGCAGAAAATGCAGGGAATGTACCGTAACGGTTATCTTGTCCGAAACGCGAAGAACCATCTCTTCTTATAGTAGCTGAAACAATGTATCTGTCATTAAAAACATAGTTTACTTTTCCAAAATAAGAGAGCAGCGAATTTCCTGACCCTATTCCATCATTTAAAGTATTGCCTGTTGCAGCGCCCAGATAAGAATAATCTATAGTTTCTAAGGCTAAGCCTTGTCTGCTGGCAAGAAATGATTGATTGATATTTTTAATCTGTTCATGACCAAGCAAAAATTCAACCTGATGTTTATTGCTAGTCAATTTGTAGTTAAGTGTATTTTGCCAAACTATGTTGCCATCGTAATTTTGTGAATTGGTAACCTGATTAGATGGATCAGCTAAAAATCCTGAAACGTATGACTTACGCAGTGTTCTTTGATAAGTTCCATTATAATCAACCCCTAAACTTGTGCGTATATTTAATCCCGGAATAATATTATAATCTGCATATACATTTCCCATAATACGATAGAAATTACTTGAATTCTGTCTGTTGTCTTCTATCAATCTAACTGGGTTTTGTCTGTCAGTCATCCCCGAAGCAGGGCCACCCCATCCACCATCAACGGTATGTATCGGCACAATTGGCTGCTGTACAAGGGATGTAAACAGGATATCACTAACCGGTGTAAGTGCATTTTTTATATAGCTGGCAGTAAGATTTTCTCCTATTTTAAGCTTGGAATTTAAAAAATTAAAGTCCGTATTTAGTCTGGCTGTAAACTTGTCGTTTTTAGAAGACTTTACAATTCCCTTGTTTTGGTAGTAGCCTAAAGAAAACATGGTATTTCCTTTTTCATTGCCATTGCTCAAGGCAACATCATATGATTGAATAATTGAATTTTGCGAGATGGCATCAAACCAATCAGTATTGGCAGGCCTCATGGTCTTAGCATTATCAATAAATTCAGGATAAATAACTTTATTTAAAACTGGGTTATTCACATCATTATTCCAGTCAAATTGATAGATCTGATGCTTATTTGGATCCGCTTTATCATTAACAGCCGCCTGCCAGTAAGCTCTGCCTCTTCCTTCTGCATCCAGTGTTTTTAATTTTGTAGCATAGTTCTGAATAGAAGCAGAAACATTTACATCTATCTTTGAATATCCCGCTTTTGCTTTCTTAGTAGTGATAATGATTACCCCATTCGCAGCTCTTGAACCATAAATTGTAGATGAAGAAGCGTCTTTTAAAACCTGGATAGATTCAATATCATTAGGATTTAATTCCTGCAAACCCCTCTTTGATGGTACACCATCTATTACATAAAGTGGATCATTGTTTCCTAAGGTTCCGATACCTCTAATCCTTACAGTAGCGCCGCCCGATGGAGAACCATCCGTAGTAATAAAAACTCCCGGCACCCGTCCTTGAAGAGACTTAACAGGATTCCCAACCGGTATATCTTTAATGCCTTTCACGTCTACAACATTTACGGCCCCGGTAATATCCTTCTTGCGTTCCTTCTGGTATCCGGTTACTACTACCTGATTCAAACTGGTACTTGCAACATTAAGTTTGATCTGAATATTTTGAGAGTCGGCAGTAATAGTGTAACTATATGGATCGGCGCCCATATAAATAAACTTTATGGCTTGTCCATTCTCGGCGCTGATCTTGAAATTCCCGTTCTGATCAGTAAGAACGGTAGTTTTAGTGCCTGGAATTGCTACTGTCACCGCCTCTAAAGGCACTGATTCTCCATCAGTTACCCTTCCGCTAATGACTCTGGTTTGCCCAAAGCTCGCGCTTATCGCTATGAGCAGCAAGCTGCATAGCAAGAAAAATTTTCTCATGATTTATTTGGTTATGGTTTAAATATTTGGTTGTTGTTTAGGTTATTTCGGTTTAAATATTTGATCTCTGAACTGAATATACTCGGCAATATCATACTGAGGACAGCCTCCTTTTTTGGTTGCAATAAACCCGCCCATGGCTATCGCTTTCATTAATATATCTTTAGGTTGATCTTTAAGGTAATGACTGGCAATAAAAGCAGCC
>NZ_CAMLHF010000121.1 GCF_946479715.1 uncultured Pedobacter sp.
GATTTTACTCTAAAGATGCGTAAAATTGAAGCTCTTAAGGGAGAAAAGTTACTTTTGGTAAATCTTGACCATTTTGATAACAACTCGGGAATACTTCCATTTTTTGAGATTAAAAATGACTTTGTCACTAACGAAGAAAGTCTTCATGACAGCCTTCGTATTCCCATTTTAAACGAAGTTCTGAAATACAGCCGAAGTATACGAGATGATTTTGGCGAAATTTTCACCGACATTGCTGGAATCATTTATGAGTTGATGAAGAATACTTTTGAATGGGCAAGAGATGATGAATTCCAGGTTCCTTTCTCACCCAGCATTAGGGGTGTATACATCCGCTTTTTTAAAAAAAACAGGACGGTTTTGATTGAGGAATATAATAAAAGCAAGCCTATTCGGGATTATTTCAGCAACGAGACAAAAATTGAACATAACGATCTTGGCCAGGTTTATTTTATAGAAATCTCTGTATTTGATAGTGGAAGTGGTTTTATCCGGAAATTCAAAAATGCGGACGGTGGGGACACCTCGGATGTTGACATACTTAAAAGATGTCTTATTAAGAATCAAACATCTTCTTCTGGTCTGTTTAGAGACCAGAAGGGTATAGGCCTAGACAGAATTCTAAAAATACTAGATGAAAAAGGTTTTTTAAAGATAACTACAGATAAGTATAGCTTATACCGTAACCTGATTGAGAGCCCGTATAAACCTATAAGTGTTGAGAATTTTAAGGATGTTGAACTTCGGGACTGGTGGACTCAGTCAGACGAGAAATTCACGGAATCAAAATTGACTTCAGGTAGCAACATCAACATTCTATATCCACTCTCTCAACGTCCTAAAACAACATGAACAACCATTACATCTATAGTTTCGACTATAAAGAAAATAAAAAGAATGTAAGTGTTACGGTTATATTTTGTCCTGGTACTGAACTGGATTTTAATGAAATGCAGCAGGAGTTGAGGGATTATTATCATCACTTTTATCAGACCGATAAAACCATTGTTCTCGGCGGAAATTATATTCAGAACTTTGGAGAGGATATTGTTTCAGAAAAACATAATATCTTTAAATATGTTCCAAAGATAGAACCAGATTCATTTTACGATAATCTCCATGTTTTAACATTTGACAAAAAAGGTAAGCTTAATGAACTGGCACATGCCGATCTGAAATCTTTTTCAGGATTGAATCAATTTAAGAAAGCATATCTCAATCATGGTGCCCAGAAAATATTTATTGAAAATGGAGGATTGGTTGAATCTACAGGCACTCATCACCATTTTGTATTCCCCTCTGGTAAACATAGTGACCGTTTTTTGCGTGTTGCAAACGTGCTTGTGCTGAGTTCCGAGATATATTTTATTGCATCTGGGTTATTGAAACACCTTGATCCAGAATTTCATAAAAGGATCTATTGCGATACTTCTTCAATCAATTCAATCGCAATTGCGCTTAATGATTTGGTCAACCGCTTTTCAAGTGGAAGTCCAGTAAAGATTTGTCCGATCAATAGTTTCAAGTCTTACGAAGGATTGTATGATAAATCACTGAACCTCAAATCTAATTCACTTATATTGATCTCAGCCTCCACTTCCGGAGGAATGGTAGAATATATTCTGGAACAGCATGCTGAGTTAAAAAAGGATAATCTTGTAATTCTGTTTTATCTTGAAAATAGGAAGCCCAGTAAAGTTACCGTAGAACAGGTTCTATGCAACCTGACAAAGACTGAAAATAACCCCAAGGGAATAGCAACTTTCGCAACACCGGATGCAGAAAATTGTAACCTGTGTAAAATCAATTCTTTTCCGGTAGAAGTTTCAGGAGATGTCTTTCTGTTAGAACAGCCAAAAGTCAACAGTGTTCGAATCAATGCAGATGACGTAGATTTATCTGTTTCTGCTGCATTCGTCAATCAGTTTATGTCGATCAAAAGAGAATCCTCTATTCTTAAGGTCAATTATAAGGAAACTGGAGAGGATGCATCGAAGAAATACGACGTTTATATTGATTACAGCCATATCATAGACAATCTGGAACAACCGAGGCTAAAAAAATACAAGGAAAAATTGAACTCCTATATTAATCAGCATGTTCCAAGTAACCTTAAGTATATTCTGTGTCTTTCCGATGACTCCTCTCACAAGTTAGGAGAATATATTCTGGAGAAGATAAGATTGAATTACGTTGAAGGATCTGTACCCAACCTGTTCTCGCAAAGCCAGTTTAGTGATATATCTAAGAATGTGGAGGGGAGTGTGCTCATTGTTGGTTCATGTATCTCTAATGGTAAAAATTTGCTTTATTTAAGCAGATCACTAAGGAACTACAAGCTTAGAATTGTTTATTTTATTGGCATAAACAGAAGCCCGAATCCTGATGCCTATTCCTTTTTGAAAAGCAACCTAAAATATGGGACTTACGGCAGCGAAAACAGTTCGTTTGTAGAAGTAGAGAAAATTCATTGTTCCAACTTGTCTGAAGAAAATTCCTGGCAGACCGAAGTAGAGTTTTTAAAAGCGTACATCAATACTGAAGACGATCCGGCGGTTCTTAGTTTCTTAAAAGAAAGAAAGCACCATATCGAAACATCGTATGCTACAGGAACAAAAGGAATGAATTCAGATATCTTCCTGCCGAGGATTACTGGTGTAAGATCATCTGAACAGCTTAAAATACGCAGAAATTCCGCATTTTTTAACCGTGAAGATTACGCGGACCATGTCAGCCAGTCCGATGTATATTTTACAATCTCCTATGTTCTTAATAAACTGAGAAACTCAAACACAGGCCATACACTCAAACAGTCCATGTTTGTTAGAAACATCATATCACCTGAAAACCTCAATCGCTTTAATGATGGCATCATACAAACCTGCATACTTAGAAACGCCAAGGCTGGAGAATTGAACTATTCGATCGATGAAACATTATCCGTTCAGGTAAAAGATATCCTAATTACTATCTTTAAATATTGCTACGAGGAGCAGGGCGAAGCAATACTGGAATTTCTGTATGCAATAGCCATTGAAAAAATGTTATTAAAAAAGAAACACCTGTCGATTTTGATGGACGAGTTAAAAGACAACAAAAATAAACTGATCAAGTTCTATTGTAAGATTATTTCCGCAAACATTATTAAATAAAGCATATTATATTTACAGTTATATTACAGATTTATGAAGATTCAAATTGGCACTTTAGTTAAATAAAAAAAGGCTACAGATTATCTTCTCGTGTACGTGATGAATCGTTATGAGAGTTTGGTAAATCTGTTTTTTTCTCTATTTTCAAATTCAAATTAAAAACAAACTAACCATAATGGAGTTTGAACGATCAATAACCCGTCTAGGTAAAATATTTAAGGATAAGAATTGGTTTGCAAAGGACCATGAAGAATTTGCTTTCAATAATTTCTGTTATCTTTTAGGGATACTTGAGCCACATGAAAGAGAATTGCTACTTGAATTGACGGAACATTATATCTGGATTTCGGCAGCGGAATACATTGAAAATATTAGTATCGCACTTAATTCGGTTCCAAAAGAAGATCTGGAACATTTGCACAAGATATATCTATTTCCTATAGTCAAACCTAAAGATATTGATCAAACAAAAAGCGGTAACAGCCTAATTTACGAAGTATCTGGAATCTCCTTCAAGCTATCAAAGTATACCGGCATAAAATTTAACACATTAAATACATTTCAAGAATTAGAAGACCCATTCGAGCTAAAAGATAACGAATGTCTTTTTTTAATCGACGACTATATCGGTGAAGGAGGTACGTTAACTGATTGTATATCTGAAATATTAAAAAATAAAAAGATTACACTGGGGAAAGTTAAGGTGATTTCGATTTCCTGCCAAAAAAACACACTTGCAAAATTTATCGACCAAGGTATAGATATATATTGCTCTCATACATTACAAAAAGGCATATCTGATTATTCTAATCCCGAAGACATTGAAAATAAGAAAGAATTAATGAGGACTATCGAAAGTTCGATTCCCGGTGCTGATCGTTTCAGTCTAGGATGGAAAGAATCAGAAGGGATAATTACATTGAAACGAACACCGAACAACACATTCCCTATTTTTTGGAAAAACTTAAGACGCCAAGGAAAATACTTCCAGGCACCATTTTTACGAGGTTAACATTTTAATTATGGAAGAAAGAAATAAAATCCTACTGCTTCAGATTATTCAGGGAAAAAGCGATATTAATAGATTACGATACCAAAATATGTCGTTTCGCCAGATTACTGAGTTGATCGAACAAAACATTAACGAGGGCTATTTGGATAACTCACAAGATAAGATTCAGATAACAGTGCTTGGCGCTGAATATCTGAGGCAAAATGAACACCTTATAAAAGAAAGAGATAAATCCAAATGGATCGAATTAGATCATAAAAATAAAATTAAGAAAATTCAAAAAGATGATGTATTTTTACCTGCACAAAATGCTTTGTCATTTTTAAAATAATTGCTCTAGTGTTCTAGAAGCTGGATGGATGTAGTCATCCTTCCGTAAGTGAACAGGCTTTCAAGCTTGTGGATTAAACATAAACCAAAAGTCTCCTCCACCTGAAGGGTGGCGCCCCGACATTTTGCTTCATGTTTAATCCATTGTTTATATGGGCCTAAAATAAGTTTTAGGCCCATAATGAAATTTTCAAATGAAATTCTCTCAATACGAAAAAATCTTCCGTGATAAAGCAAACAAATCTGGATATTCAGAGGAGAATATAGTGGCATGCCTAAAATATGCCAAACCACTCATAAATCAAAACCTTCCAGTGATATATAACACTGCAAATTTGGCTGCCTTGGTTGGGTACCGAACAAATTATTTGAAAAGATCTGCTGCGTTTACAAAATTCTATTATCGAGAATTTACAATCCGAAAAAGTAATGGGAAACCAAGGACTTTGGTTGAACCATTACCAAGTCTTAAAGAGATTCAAACTTGGATACTCGAAAATATAATCATAGAAATTCCTGTGAGCAAGTTTGCGAAAGCATATGTAAAAAAAAGATCGTTGATCGAAAATGTGAAGTATCATAAAGGTAGGGAAGCAGTATTAACCTTAGATATTAAAGATTTTTTCGATTCTATCACTTTTGAAAAAGTAGAAAATATTTTCGCATCAATCGGATATTCATCTAACATTTCTAACCTTTTAGCAAAATTGACAACTTTTCGAGAAACGTTACCTCAGGGAGCTCCTACCAGCCCATATTTATCGAATTTAGTATTACGAAATTTCGATGATTGTGTGGCATCATACTGCATTGAAAGAAACATACGATATACGAGATATGCTGATGACCTCTCATTTTCAGGAGACGATAGCGACTTAAATATTGAAGATTTTATTCAGTCAGAACTGGATAAAGTAGACTTGAAACTAAACCCCGATAAAAGTAAACTGCGGAAGAAAGGACAACGTCAAATGATTACAGGTTTGGTCGTAAATGAGAAAATTCAAATTCCAAAATTTCAACGAAATCATATAAGAAACGAAGTTCACTTCTTAAAAAGATTTGGTTTAGAAAACCATTTAAGACACACCGATAATAAACGTGGAAACTATTTACTTCATCTACTCGGAAAAATAAACTATGCACTCCATATAAATCCCACGGACAAGAACATGGCTGGGTACAAAGCCATTGTTTTGGATATCATTCAAAATGAGCAAGGCCCTGATATTGCCGATCCTACCTACTAACATCTTCAAAATAAATTTCCATTCAATTGTTTGTCATAACTAGAAATTATGGGCTTTAAACCTCTATTACTAGAAGTGATTCTTTTAAAAAAAGTTAACACGAGAGTCAGGGTAGAAATATTTGGTGACGCAGATCAAAAATGGTGCTATCTGAGGTGATAAATATTCCAGGAACTTCTTTATTGTTTTCTGTTTTGTTTGTTCGTTTCACTAAAACCTGTATATATTAGTCAAAACAAAATATGTATGTAACAGACTAATATTATATTTTTGCAAAATAATCCAAGAAATTGGAGCATTTAGCACTTTAGAATCTCGCGACAGAAACCTAGGAAATTTCAATTAACACGAGACGATAAGTGAAAAGTGCTCACGCCGTAAAAAGCGTGGGCCTTGCTTATTCGTGTTTGGGTCTCCTAGGACCTCTGTTGCGGTAAGTGGGGTTCCACGCTTTTTGCGTTAAAGAGATTTTAAATCTCTGTCCCCCTTACCAGATTCCATATAATATCAGCCATGATTATTATTAAATATGGAAGTACTTATAGCAATTCTTTACTCGCTTATTCTCGATCGTCCAGATTGAGGTTTTTTCTATTGCTAGTGCGGGATACTGAGATAAACTCAGCATGACGAGATCCCTATAGCACGATGCCCTTCTTTTAATACAAATAAAAAAAAACGAATCAAATCATCTTAATGGCAACGCTTTGCCTAAAAATTCAAAATTCAAAACATGAAAAGATCAAAGAAACCAACTAACCAAATCATGATTAAAGCCAATATCAGAAGCAATTTCTATAATGTTGAGTTTGCTATCCTACGTATTTCGCCCGACTGGGTTGAACTTACAAATCAGCGCTTAGCCGCAATTGAAAACTTCGAAGTAAGCTTCTGCATACATAACCATAGTTTTTGGCATTCGCCAATCACATTCTGCAAAAGTCCGGTTGGTGAGAACCTTCCATATAAGATCCTGCCCAAATATGAAGACTGGGCATTCATTACACTAGACACGGAAGAAGAAAATACCTTACCAGCTGTTGAAACAGGCTCAGGGGCTCACCAGTTCATCATCACAAAAGATGGAATAGCGCATTTCAAAGCTCATGGCAGGCACATGGGAGAGGAGTTTTGGACAGAAGAATTTAACCTATATAAACTAATTGCTAAACTATAAGTAGATATGAAAAAAAGCAAACTCACCTTTTTAATGGCTACCATATGTTTAAACTTCAGTTACGGCCAAATCAAAGAAAAATCAACAGAGCAAAACCAGTTACAGCTTTACCAATATGGTTTCTCTGGTTTTAAATCTGGCTACAAGCCAGGCTTTAAAATCAAAAAGGATGTAGCGAATAGGGGTAAGACCATCATTGTTCGTAACTATACCGTTGAACAGCTCTTTGCCATAGCTTTTGGCGCAGGAACGCCCATAGCACAAGAGCAAGTGATTATTGATGTTGCTGAGCCTAAAAAGCTAAAGGGGATTAGATGTTATAAGCTGTTTGTACCGCAAGATCAAATAGCTAATTTCTATATCATTATGCAGCAAAATTTAAAACTGGAATTTCCTGATTATAAAATAACTATAGAATATACTGATAATGAAAAAATCATGATTATAACTGATGAAGATGTTTAGGATTTGTATTAGATTTATGTAATCATTATAAAATGAAGATGTTATATGAAAAATATCACCAGTTTAATTTGTGTATTATTAATAATATCTGCTGTTTCTTGTAAAAAGAAGGCAGGCCTTGATGTAAAAGAAATATTAACAGTATGTGGCACAAAGGATCCATTAAAGAACATTAGTTGGCTTAAAAGCGAATATGCTAAAATAGCTTACGGGCCAACGATTAATGGTATTGTTCTTTATAGATATAACAATAATGAAGTTATAGAAATACAGAATTCTCAATTTAGCTCCACTAATCAACATCAATATTCTTGCGATGGAACTAAACTCAATTTAGATGATCCGTCAGAGTTTAATAAATATAGAAAAGAGCGTAAGTTAATTGGCATTTTGTTCGGAACAAATATTTGGAATTAACCGCATAGTAATTCTAAAATTATATTATACCTGAATAGAGCATGAAAGTAAAAGCTTGTGCTATTGTGATTTTTATTTCTTTTTTTATAAGCCAAGCTTATTCACAAAAGATACCATCACCGAAAGAAATGAGAGAGGTTTATCGTCAGTATTTCCTGGCGGCGTGCATTTATTTTGCATTTGGTGAAGAAGTTGTTGGTTCTAAGGACATCAGTCTCGCTGTATACTACGCAGTAGGTGATGAGTTTGGCTCTACTAACCACGCCCATAAATTGGATTCATTGGCAAAGAAAATGGTGAATTCAATTACTCCAACTCAGGTTGATGACTATGAAGGGCGCAAGCCTATTTTAAAGGATTGTATTGAATATTACGAGAGTAAGGAATTGAAAAGAGAGATCATAAAAATTCTAAAAACCCCTAGGAAAAATGAGTTACTTGAGCCAGGAAGTAAATAGTGGCTACTTGATATTAATGGCTTACATTTATGACTATTGTCATTATTTAGTATCTTTGTGTTATGCAAACTGCAGTTCAGAATAAACGGACATTAATATCATTGCTTAAGGCTAATAGCCAGAAGTTGAAATCTTATGGAGTTTCGAGCCTGAGCATATTTGGTTCGTTTATTACTGGGAAACTCAATGCGGATAGTGATGTTGATCTTTTAGTCGATTTCGACCCCAGTCAAAAAAGCTATGACAATTTTATGGATTTGTCATTCTTCTTAGAAGACTTATTGGGTAGGAAAGTAGAGCTGGTGACACCACAATCACTAAGTAAATATATTGGCTCACATATTTTAAAACAAGCTGAGCATGTTGCCATCTAATGTTGAGTTATTAAAACATATTCTTGAAGAAGTTTCTTTTATACTAAACGCTGTCAAAGAGAAAAATAGAGACTTGGTAGTTGACGATCCTGTTCTATCAAGGGCTATTATTAGAAGCTTGGAAATTATTGGTGAGGCTAGTACCAAAATTGATGATGAGTTTAAAGCTATATACCCCAATGTAGAATGGAGAAAAATGTCTAATACACGTAACCGGTTAATTCACGATTATTTTGGAGTAGATTATGACATCGTTTGGGATATAATAGTTTCTAAATTACCTGATCTTGAAGCAGAGATTCAGGCAATCATCTCAGAGAATTAAAGAAATTATTTGCTTTAGTCAGACCTTACAAATGGTTTGGTCAAGGTTCTTTAAACATAATACTAACATCCGGATAACATATCCGTTTCATTCAGGTTTGATAGGTGTGTGCACCTACAATACACCTATGAAACACCTATATAACTCCTTTCGTTATTATGCCGTGACCGAACCATTTGTAAGGTCTGATGCTACAAAGGATAGTCGAAACTATATTTTTTTAATATTTCATTCTCCAGCCCCGATAATCTAAAGCGAGTTAACTACTAGGTAGGTCTGAGGGCGACGCGAGGGCCTAGATAGGGCAAATTATCCTACCAATGCCCTCGCGTCGCCCTAGAAGGGCCCTACCAATGCCCTGTCAACCCATCGGTGTAAATAGTTTATACCCCGCCACTAAAAGAAGGGAAAATTAATTGGTTTTTAAAGAATTGCAAGAGGAGCGGAGGTTTTGTGCCTAATCATCAAGTCAATCCTATAAGCGCATAAATACTCAAAACAATCAGCGATGCTATATTAACCGAAACGGCTATGTCTTTAGATTTCATGAACAGCGTTAATATGGAAAGCCCTATACCTGCGCCTAAAAAGTACGATGTTGTACCAATGCTAGATCCAAGACCGTAATGCGCTTTAGGAATATCCTGTACAGAGAGTACCGATAGGGCGGTGTAGCTCAATGTCATCCCTAGTCCGGTAACAAAGGTGGCGGATAGTAATACCAGAACCAACGAATGATTAAACAGTACGCTACTGGTTAAAAACACCCCACCAATAAGCATACACAGCATTCCGGCTATGCCCAATTGCGAAACCGTAAGCCTTTTGGTTAATATAGGTATCCCTAATTTAGCAACCACGGCCGATAGTAAACTAAACGGAACCAGCAACAAACCAGACTTTGCTGCACTTAAATTCATATCCTTTTGCAGAATCAGCGAAACCATAAACAGGAAACCTGTAAAAAACGCCCCTAAAAGAATAAACACCAAATTGGCCGTAACTACAGAAGAGGAATTAAATATAGACAAGTCTATTAGCGGTTCCGACAGGCTGGTAAGCCTTTTATACAGCACTTTAACACAGACTAGAATGGCAACTGCAAGGAAAAGCAGCAATGCCGAATGACTTTGAAACTCGCCAATGGTATGCACCGCATAACTGATCATTAACAATGTTGCGGCCAGCAATAAGCCAGAAATAACATCGGGTGTTCTTTTGTTCTTTTCCGGTACATCGGCCTCCAGATAAAAATAAGCGATAATAACTACCAGGAATAGGATAGGTACGTTGATCAGGAAAACCCAATGCCATCCCCATAGGGTACTAATAATGCCTCCAAAAGAAAGTCCGCTTCCAGATCCTATGGCGGCAAAAGAACTGAAAATACCTATTGCTTTGCTTCGCTCTTTTTCTTCTGTGAAGTTGTGAATTACTATAGATAGGGACGAGGGCATGATCAACGCAGCTGCTAAACCTTGTATGGCCCTAAAAACAGCTAGCATTTCGAACGATGGGGATAAACCGGCACCCAACGAGGTAATTAGAAACAGCACAGAGCCGATCATAAATATCTTCTTTTTACCTGCTACATCTGATAGTTTACCGCCAATAATCAGAAACCCTCCGTAAAGCAATACGTATAAGGTTTGCAGCCATTGTACCTGATCGTTGCCAACTTTAAACTGGGCTTGTATGGATGGTATGGTAAGGTTAATGATGGCAATATCCAGGGCTTCTACAAAAATGGCCATAGAAGCAATCATCAGAATGATATTCTTTTTTGAAAACATAAGTTAGCTCGTTGTCCTGTCAAAAGTAGAAATAATGATTTTCTGATTAAAGAGATAAAAAATAATAAGAACAATTATTCTGATATTTGTATTTTTACAGAACAAGAATGTTTTAAGTGCTTCAAATGATGTCGAAAACAGAACAACAGAAATTACCCGAAATTAGTTTGGATGGCAAAGACCATGAAATACTGAAACTAATAGAATCGAATAGCAAACTTACTGTTAGGGAAATTGCTTCCCAAATTCATTTAAGCCCCACGCCAACGCATGATAGGATTAAGCGTTTAGAGAAAAGTGGTGTAATTAAACAGTATTCGGCCGTGTTAGATAAGCGTTTGGTTGGTAAAAGGATGATTGTGCTGTGTATGGTCACTTTAAGAGAACACAACAAAAAAGCCGGGGCTATTTTTGTGAATGCCATACAGGGCTTTAAAGAGGTTATTGAATGTTATAATATTTCTGGTGATTTTGATTTTATGCTCAAAATTGTAGCCGAGGATATGGAAAGCTATCATACGTTTTTTGTAGATAAGTTGACGGAAGTGCCGGGAATTGGACAGACTAAGAGCGTGTTTGTAATGGATGTGATTAAGGAAACGCATAATTTGATGTAGGATGATGAGTGTGTTAGGTATCCGGTTGACCTAACTTAACCGGATAATCACCGACTAATCACTTAAACCCGTTTTATATTTGGCCAAAGGAATTAAACAAACTATGCCCAATAAAAATAACGTTGTGTTTCAGACCAGTCAGTACGATAAGATCATCCGAGAAAACCTGGAACAGACACTACCGGTAATCATCAAAGATTTGCTTCATCTTGATATTGTAGAAAGTGAAGAAATCCCTGACGACATACAGCACACTAAAGAGCGCAAACCCGATGCATTGAAAAAAGTAAAAGACAGCGAGGGGAACACCTACATCTTACACCTTGAATTTCAGGTACCAAATGAAAAGGAAATGGTTTACCGCATGGCTGAGTACAGCATTATGCTTATGCGTAGGTACAAAATTGCCGTAAAACAGTTCGTGATCTTTTTAAAGGCAGGAAAACCCACAATGGCAACAACTATTGACTCACTCAATCTCAAATACAATTATGAACTGGTTCGAATTTCCGAAGTCAATTACAAGCTCTTCCTCAGGTCTAAAGACCCAGAGGTAAAAATGCTTGGCATACTGGCCAACCTTGGAGACGACAACCCTGAAGAAGCCATTCAGGCCATTGTAAATGAGATCAGTAACACCACAGAAAGTAACCTCGCAAAAAACAAATATTTCAATCAATTACGTATATTTGTACAATTGCGAACCAATGTTGAACATCAATTAGAAAAAGTTATGCAGTCAATAAGTACATTTTTTAAAGAAGAAAACGACATCTTTTATCGCAAAGGAGAGAGAATAGGTATTGAGAAGGGAATTGAAAAAAACCGTCATACCGTAATAGAAAATCTTTTAACCAAGCTTGGTGTTTCAGATGAGAAAGCTGCCGAAATCGCTGAAGTATCTATTGAATACGTAAAGGAAATCCGAGCCCGCTTAGATAAGAAATAAAAATTGTTTCTTTCTTTAACCATCTCGTCATCCTGAAATGAATTCAGGGTGATGGCAGTGTTACTTAATTCTCTAACGCGTAATACGACACTTTGTTGAACAATTCCTCTGGCAAAAATGGTTTAATAATATAATCATCTATACCTGCTTGTTTAATCTGATCTTGTATTTCAGCTGCCAGGTTTGCGGTAAGTGCTATTATCGGTATTGTAACGCCAGATTTGCGCATCTTTTTTGCGGCCTCGTAACCATCCAAAATAGGCATCTGCAAATCCATAAGCACAAGCTCATGTTTCTTATCATCAAATTTATGAAGGGCCTCAAATCCATTTAATGCCACATCAATTGATGCTCCCCAACCCTCTAGGTATCGCTGTGCAACAAGAACGTTCATCGGGTTATCCTCAACCAATAAAATATGCACCCCCTCAAAAGGTTTAGATTTTTCTTTAATGGCTTCTGAGTTATAATTGATTCCGTTTCTTTTTCCGGCCTTTTCAAAAGTTTGCTCAAAATAAAAGGTAGAGCCCTTGCCCTCTACACTTTTTACATTAAGCGTAGAATCTTGTAGTTCAAGGATCTTTTTTGATATTGCCAATCCAAGTCCGGTGCCGCTAGGACCTTTAAATCCAGACGCATTAACTTGCATAAACCGTTCGAAGATAATAGCCAGTTTCTCTTTGGATATGCCGATTCCTGTATCTTTAACCTCCACAGCAATGGTAATTGAAGTTTTATTTTGAGATTCTACAGTTATGGTAACATTTACAGAACCCTTGTCTGTAAACTTAATGGCATTATGCACCAGGTTGGTAATTACCTGAGTAGTTCTGGTTGGGTCGCCCATTACCTTGCTTTGCATTTCTTTATCTATCGATAAATTAAGGGCTATACTTTTGTCTTGCGCTGCCATTTCAAGACCCTTAACAATATAACCTACAATAGAGGCAATATCCATTTCAACGCGCTCAATAGAGATTTTACCCGATTCAATTTTATTGTAGTCCAGAATATCGTTTACAATAGCCAACAGATTATTTGCCGAAAAGCGCAATACATCCAATTGCTCTACCTGATCTTCGCGCGGATTACTTTTTAACAGTAAATGGCTCATCCCAATCACCGCATTTAATGGCGTCCTAATCTCGTGGCTCATATTGCTCAGGAATTCGCTTTTAGCACTTAGCCCTTCTTCGGCCTGCGCTTTGGCTTGTTTTAAAGCAAAAGAAACCCTGTGCGATAATGCCAGCGACTGAAGGAAAAAGAAGGTGATATAGCACAGGAAGCTGGCCAGTTGGTAAGGAGGGATAAGTAACCAGTAATGAAGCAGAGATATGGCAAATGCCGGAATCAGGGCAAAGGAACTCAATAAAGTGTATAGTGCGCCGGTTCTGTTTCTTCTGTATGCTTTTATATATATGTATGGAACATACAGCAGGCAGAATAACATTACAGCTAAAAACGGATTTATTAATTGGGTAAAATAAACTGCCGGCAAACATATTACCGCTAAACTAAATAACCCGCATATGCCACATATTATTTTAGGTATGGGCATGTTAATGTCTTTAGGAAATAGATAAAGCGTGTAAAGCGCGAACAGTCCGATACCTATAAATAAGGAAAGATACTCTAACCTAATGGTTAGATGCCAGCTTAGGTTCGGGATGATATTATGCAGTACATAAGTGTCTGTACCAATAGTTCTGTAGCAATAGACTATAGAAAAGATGGCAAAAAACAGGATGGCCTTGTCGTTTTTTCCTTGCAGATACAATCCCATAAAGAAAAGGCCGCCCATGATTAAACATCCGGTAAGTATAAGATTTATGGAGGCCGATTGCCGTTCCTTCAGTATCAATTGGTCTCTGTTTCCAATTTGCAGGGGTTTTTTAATGCCTCCTTTGCTATGGTCGAAATTGGAGATTTGCAGTAAAAGATTTAGTGTATCTATGTTGGCAGGTATGGCAACCGTACGGTTTTCCCAATAAGGCATAGAACTTTCTTTATTGGTGCCAACTTTTCCATTGGCTGCTTCTAGTTTACCATTTATATATAGCCTGTAAGCCGAGTAGGTTTCTGGAATGGCCAGTAATAATGTACTTTTATTGTGTGGTAGTAGTAGGGTTGCTTTGTAGGTAGCGTAGCCAAATCCTTTCCATACATATGGGAAATTAACAAGTTTACCGCCTTTAGCATGAGTATCCTGAGGTTCCAGAAGCTGATTCCAGTAAAATTCCCACTGGTTACCGAGTGTTATAATTTTATCAAAAGATTGATTGCGTAAATCAATTACGGCTTTTGAATTGGCAGATTGGGGAACGCCAGCGCCAGTAGCTATTTTACAGCTAATTAAAAATATTATCAGGAATAGGAGATAAGGCTTTTTGACCCACATTTGAACGTTACTGCAAAATAATCAGCTAAATATACAAGTTTGTATGTTATCTTTCTATTTGATTTGTTACCTTATTTACAGGATTGTATTATATATATTTATCCTTTAACTTAAAACTAACCAGATAAGAGTCTATAAATGGTAAACAAAACAGGGGCGGCAGTGCTGTATCCTTCGGGTTGTATATTGGGCGAAAGCCCTATGTGGCACAATGAGCGACAGAGTTGCTTTTGGGTTGATATTGAGGGTTGTACGATTTATGAATACAGTTTTCCCGATAAAAGCTGTCGCCAATATGAATTATCTAAACGCGTTTCTTTAGTAGTTAAAGGCAGTATTGCCGATGAACTTATTGTGGGTTTACAAGGCGGTGTAGCCAGGTTTAACCTGCTTACTGAAACCTTAACCATGCTTACAACGAAACTTAATGCCGATTGGAAAAGCTACCGCTGCAATGATGGTGGTTGTGATAATATGGGCCGTTTATGGATAAGCACAACTGAGTTAAAACATAAAACAGATGCGGGTGCACTTTATTGCGTTGATAAGAACTTGCAGGTTAGCGAAAAGCTGGGTAAGCTTTCTATTTCGAACGGTATGGCTTGGACTGCCGACAATAAGCGGCTCTATCATACCGATAGTGTTACAGGTGCAATTAAGTCGTACCTCTACGATGAGCGTACCGGTGATCTGGAATTTGAGCGTATTGCGGTGCAGATTCCTGCAGAAAAAGGTGTGCCCGATGGGATTGCTTTGGATGCCGAAGGTAAACTTTGGATAGCGTTATGGGGTGGATATGGTGTTGGCAGGTTTGATGTAGATTCTGGTGAAATGGTTGGTTTTGTTGATGTTCCTGCTCCTAACGTAAGCAGTTGTGCTTTTGTTGGAGATTCGCTGGACCAGATGATCATCACTACTGCAGAAAAAGGAATGACAGAAAATGACCTTAAGGAATATCCGGAAAGTGGTCATATATTTATAGTAGAGCCTGGCGTAACAGGTGCTCCGGTTTTTAATTGTGCGTTATAATAAAATAGATATGGAAAAAAAGCTTCGCAGTCAGCAATGGTTTGGTAAAAAAGGTAAAGATGGGTTTATATACAGGGCCTGGATGAAAAACCAGGGCATTCCGGCTGATGAGTTTCAGGGTAAACCTGTTATTGGAATTTGCAATACATGGTCGGAATTAACCCCATGTAATGCCCACTTTAGGGAACTTGCCGAATCTGTAAAAAGAGGGGTTATTGAAGCAGGTGGTTTCCCGGTTGAGTTTCCGGTGATGTCATTAGGCGAAACCTTGATTAAACCTACGGCCATGCTTTACCGCAACCTGGTAAGTATGGATGTGGAAGAGTCCATCAGGGCTAACCCTATTGATGGCGTGGTGTTGATGTGCGGATGCGATAAAACAACTCCGGCGCTGGTTATGGGGGCTTGTAGTGTAGATATTCCCTCCATTGTGGTTTCGGGTGGTGCAATGCTTACAGGTAAATTTCAGGGTAAAAATATAGGTACCAGTGATATCTGGAGGTTTTCTGAAAGTGTAAGGTCAGGAATCATGACAGAAGAGGAATTGAACCTGGCAGAGGCTGGTATGTGTAGGAGCAGGGGGCATTGTGCGGTTATGGGCACTGCATCTTCTATGGCTTGCATGGTTGAATCGCTTGGGCTTTCGTTGCCTGGTAATGCGGCTATTCCTGCTGCTGATGCTTCCAGAAAGGTGCTTGCTCAGTTCTCGGGCCGCAGGATTGTGGATATGGTTAGGGAAGATTTGAAACCATCTGATGTTCTGGTGCGCAAAGCTTTTGAAAACGCAATAAAGGTAAAGATCGGAAGAGCGTCGTGTAGGGAAAGAGTGTAGATCTCGGTGGTC
>NZ_CAMLHF010000122.1 GCF_946479715.1 uncultured Pedobacter sp.
AGTGTTTGGATGGTTTTACCCAAACCCATATCATCTGCTAAACACCCACCGAAATTATATTCACGCAGGAAACTAAACCAATTGTAGCCGGCCTTTTGATAACTACGCAGGTCGCCTTTAAAATGGACCGGCATTTGGGTGTCGGCAATGTTCTCGAAATCATTTAATCTTTCAAGTTTACGGCTTAAGGTTATATTGGCTATGCTATCCTCTGCCAGTTCATTGATGAGCCCTATGTGATGTTTCTTTAGGTGTAGCGACTTGCCTCCTTCTGATAAACTGAAAAGGCTTCCATATTGAGAAAACCACTTTTCGGGAATGATAGCAATTGTGCCATCAGGAAGTGTAAATTCCCTCTTTTTGTGAAGTATGTGTTGTTTAAGAGATAGAAAGGGTACCGGAAAGATACCAAAGTATACTATGGCATTGATGTCGAACCAATCGTTATCTTCTTTAATCTCAAAATCAATTTTATTGGCAGCAAACAAGAATTTTTTTGCTCCATTATGTTGTTCTATTTCAAAACCAAGGTTTTTCAAACCTTCTATATGTTCGTTTACCCAATTGATGATGGCATAAGATTGGTCTTCATCGTGATTACCTGAAATTTCTAGGTTGTGAAAAAGAGCACTGGTTTTCTTTAGTCCAAGATTTAGCAACGTATCAAATTTCTGCTTCTCAAATGCAGTATCTCTTTTTATACGGGTAAAAATGTAGTTGTCGTCGTCTTTGGCAAGACGAACGGTTACCTTTTTTTCATTGCCCATGGCAAAAGCATATTCCCCGTATTTAAAGTAGAGCTGAAGCTGAGAAACTCCCGATTCTACATAAATAACTTTTAGCGTTGGGGTTGGATCATGCTTTTCTGTTTTTATATCAAAGCCCTCGGCGTAAACATGGTATTTTTCAATAAGCGGACAAACAAACTTTTCAAAATAGGTTTCTTCAGTTGTCTTTGGTATGGTAATGTAACGCTTGTTTAAAAAGGGAAGCAGTTTTTTCCCCTCAATATCCTGCTCAAAGAAATAGATCATATCGTTAAGTAGTAGCCATGCCGGCTGATTACTTATAATTTGAGCATCCTTGAACATGAAATCGATTCTTAATCCCTGATATTTTATGGTAGGGAAATAGCGCGTTTCAATATTACTGCGCCTAAAATGGAACAGTACCGTAGAGGGCTCAAGTGCAATATCTATTTTTCGCTCTGCAGGCCAGCCATCATTATCCATTAAATACAGAGAACCATCTGCTTTGAGGGCTTCCAGAACTTCAGATAGTTTCTTCTCAATTTTTGGGCGGACAGTTTCATAGAACTTATCATTAAAAAACTTGCTAAAGAACTCTCCGGGTCTTATCGCTTTCTTGTGATACTTTTTTATGATAAAGTCCTGCTCTGTTTCATCAAGGATTTTGATAAGCTTAAAATCATTATCTGTTAAATGTTTCGCAAACTCTTTAGCCGTATGTGAGAACAGGCGCTGATAGGTAAGAGAGAAATCGCCCTGCGGATTTAACTGAACCATGTGAGGTTCGATTAAATATCCGAAATACGCGTGTTTACACAATGAGTATACAATTTTGCAGGGTTTGGTACTATCTACGCGTAACATTGACTAAAGATTAAAATAATCGGAGGATAAGCATTTAAAAATCTTTAAACATACGTCAAATTGAAGTTCTTTTCAAATGGAATCTCATAATATGGCTAAATTTTTATAATGAGTTCGTCGAGGGAATTAGACCGTTGGTCGTGAGTTAACTTCTGATGGTATAAAAGAGCGGGATTGGCTGAAACGTTTGCTGGAAATGAGGGTCTTAATAACAAAAAAGCCTACAAAAACCCTAAAACTCAAAAATATGAAAACTCTAGCAAAAACATTATTCGCCTCAGCCTTAACAGTTATCTTTATGACTTCAACAGCTGTAACAACATTCGCCACCGACATTGATAAACAACCAGTTGAATCTGCTGCTCCGATGACCTTTAATAAGGTTAAAGTGAGTGGAAATGTAAAAGTTATTTTGGTACAAGGCAAAAGAGAGCACATCGAAGTAATCAATGGAGATTACAATCCAGACAAAACCTCTATTAAAAGACTTGGATATACTTTAATTATTAACTCAACAGAAGCTAATCGTATAACTGTTGTGGTTTCAGTAAATGATTTACAACGTATAGATGCCTCAGATAAGGCTATTGTGAAAACTGATGGTAAGTTTGATGTTAAGTATCTTCAGGTATTCTTAAAAGATGATGCAAAGGCCACCGTGAAAGCAAATACTGAAAGTATGTATACTTATATAAAAGACCATGCTGATTTGAAATTAAGCGGTACAACTGCCGATCACAACTTAGTAAAAGACGACATCTCTAAATTAGACACAGATCACCTGGTAGCTTTAAAAACAACAACGACTCCATTGAATCAGATAATGGTTGCAGCCAACAAAAAGAATTAAAAAAACAATTCTACGGTATAAAAAAAGCAGCTGGAATGTAACCCGCTGCTTTTTTTTTGCAATGATATTTTAAAGATCAAATTTGATTCCCTGAGCCAGAGGAAGTGTATTTGAGTAGTTTATTGTATTGGTTTGTCTGCGCATGTAAGCTTTCCATGCATCGGAACCACTTTCGCGACCACCACCTGTTTCTTTTTCGCCACCAAAGGCTCCACCTATCTCAGCACCAGAGGTGCCAATGTTGACATTGGCAATGCCACAATCGGAGCCCTGAGCAGATAAAAATTGTTCTGCTTCCCGCAGATTAAGCGTCATTATTGCCGAGGATAGACCCTGAGGTACACCATTCTGTAAAGCGATAGCTTCGTCCAATGTTTTGTATTTTATCAGGTATAGAATTGGAGCAAAGGTTTCATGCTGAACGATCTTGTAATCATTTTTTACCTCAGCAATGCATGGTTTTACATAGCATCCGCTGGTATAAGCCGGGCCTTCTAAAACACCTCCTTCTACTATGAATTTTCCGCCTTCGGTTTTGCATTTTTCAATGGAATCAAGGTAGCTGGCAACAGCATCGGTGTCGATTAACGGGCCAACGTGATTGTGCTGATCAAGGGGATCGCCGATGCGCAATTGACCATAGGCCTTTACCAGTTTTGCAGTAAACGCATCGTAGACACTTTCGTGGATTATTAACCTGCGGGTAGAGGTGCATCGCTGACCAGCTGTCCCCACTGCTCCAAAAACAGCACCAATTAAACTCATGTCCAGATCTGCGTGTTCAGAGATAATAATGGCATTGTTGCCGCCTAACTCCAATAAGCTTTTTCCTAAGCGGGCACCAACTGCTACTGCAACTGCTTTTCCCATTCGGGTAGAGCCAGTGGCTGATATAAGGGGTACGCGACTGTCATTTGTCATGAGCTCGCCCACTTCCTTATCTCCAATAATTAGATTGCAAACGCCTTCGGGAATGTCATTTGTTTTAAAAACATTAGCAATAATATGCTGACATGCGATGGCTGTGATGGGTGTTTTTTCCGATGGCTTCCAGACACACACATTGCCGCAAACCAGGGCCAATGCAGCATTCCAACTCCAAACAGCTACCGGGAAATTAAAAGCAGAGATAATACCAACAATTCCTAATGGATGCCATTGCTCATACATACGATGGCTGGGGCGTTCAGAATGCATTGTTAAGCCGTAAAGCTGACGAGACAAACCCACTGCAAAATCGCAGATATCTATCATTTCCTGTACCTCGCCCAATCCTTCCTGAAGGCTTTTACCCATTTCATAAGAAACCAGGGTGCCCAGGTCTTCCTTGTTTTTACGGAGTGCATCACCAAACTGCCGCACAACCTCACCACGCTTTGGGGCTGGTAAGCTGCGCCAAAATAAATAAGCCTCTTCTGCTTTTTTTATTACTGTTTCGTAATTTTTGGCACTGGCAACCTGTACGTTTGCTATCTTATTCCCATTAACCGGAGAATCGCTGTTAAGTATTTTGGCATCTGAGGAAGCTCCCCATTGACTGCCTGTGCTGTAGGCCGGATTTAAATCCAGAATGTTTAGGTTTTTTAGAACCTGGCTAATATTATTCTGCATAACTAAATAGTTTATAGGCAATTTTCTTTTCTCCTTGTATCAACAATATAGATGATTTTCCAGGTGGTTTTATCTTTAAATAACTGAAATGAATTGACACCGCAATGGCTAAATTTATTGTCAATATAGAACTTATAATCTGTCCACACACTGGCAAGGTTCCCATCTATCAAAATTTTTGTAAATACAATTCGTTCATCAAATTTTTCTTTATGTGGTGTTCCTGTAAATTTGATAAAATCGGCGACTTTCTCATCACTTAATTTAAATTCACCGTCTTTGGATTTATGGATGGTCTGCATTATTGCATTATTTGCAAAGGTAGCACTTACCATTGCGCTATCGGTATTTCTCATGCCGTCAAACAATTTGTTTATAGTTCCTTTAACAAGATCTTCTTCATGTTGCTGGATTTGGGCAGTGGCATTAAATAATGTTGTAAGAAAAACAATAATGAGAAAGGCACATTTTTTTATTTTCATGAACTGTTGCATAAAGGGTTGATATTTTCGTGACGGGAATATTACCTGTCTTAAAATAAAGTTACGTTATTTTGTAATGAATTGGGATCAGAACCCTTGTTTCATTCTCTATCCAGCTAAACATTCTGAGGGTGGATGCTTAGGCTAACTATTATTATTTCAGTTGTTTATGAGCAAGGGTGTGTGTATGTTGAAAATTATTTGGTTAGTAACACTAATAATTGTTGTAAACTTATAATGTATTTTTAACACAGGGATCTGTTCTTTAATTATTTGATACATGGAAGAGGAATTTTATTTTGATTTTAGCGATGATGCGCAACGTTCAGTAGAGCGTTACGAAGAGATGATACGTAATCAGGACCAGTACTTTTTTGATGCCCAGGCCTTTGAAAATATTATTGATTACTACATTGAAAAGAACGACCCGGTAAAAGCATTGCAGGTAATAGAATATGCATTAAATCAGCATCCTTATGCCGCAGTATTCCTGGTTAAGCAGGCTCAGCTGTTATTTGTTACTGATCAGACTGAGCGTGCATTTTTGGCATTGCAGAAAGCAGAAATGCTTGAAGCATCGGAAGCAGAAATCTATATCCTTAGAGGGAATATCTATAATAGCCTTGAACGATATTCAGAGGCACTGGACAATTTTCAGAAAGCACTTGAATTTGCTGAAACTACCGATGAGATCTTGCTGCAAATTGCTTATGTGTATCAAAACATGCTCGATTACGAGAGTGCTATTGTTTACATAAAGCAGAGTTTGGAACAGAATATGGAAAACAAGGACGGATTGTACGAACTTGCTTTCTGTTATGATATATTAGATAAGCAGGAAGAAAGTATTCAGTTTTACCAGGAATATATAGATAATGATCCATATTCTTATGCCGCATGGTATAATCTTGCAAATTCTTATCATAAACTAGATCTTTTTGAGAAAGCAATTGATGCTTATGATTACGCTATCCTGATTAAGGATAATTTTGCGTCTGCTTACTATAATAAAGGAAATGCTTTAGTTCAACTTGATCGTTTTGCAGAGGCTATAGAAGTTTATAAGCACACTTTTGAATATGAAAAACCCAATGCTGACACCTATTGTGCAATTGGGGAATGTTACGAGAAATTGGAGCGTATGGACGAAGCGAGATCCTATTATAAAAAATCTGTAAAGATGGATCCAAAGATGGCCGATGCCTGGTTTGGAATAGGAGTAACACTTAATTTTGAAGAACGTTTCTTTGAGTCACTTCATTTTTACAAAAAAGCAATTGAGCTTGATGAGGAGAATCCTGACTTCTGGTTTGCAATGGCCGACGCTTATTATAAACTGGGTCAGATAGAGCAATCTGTTGAAGCTTATTACAAAGTTCTTGAATATAATCCGGTGGATGTTGAAGCCTGGCTGGATTTTTCGACAGTTCTATATGAACAAGGTAAATTGCTTGAAGCCTCAGAAACCATTGCTGATGCGATAAAAAACAACCCTGATGCGGCAGAGCTCTATTATAGGATGGTTGCATACTTATTTGCCCTTGGAGAAAAGAACGACGCTTTGTTATATCTTGAGACCGCATTGGCCACAGATCCGGATAAACACTATATATTATTTGAATATTTGCCCCAATTACAGGAGAACGGTTCAATACTAGAAGTAATCAATCGTTATTTAAAATAAAAGATCGGACAGTTTTTATTAGTTATGCTGATGAAAACTGTCCGATTTTTTTTCACCTTTGTGAACAATATGAATTACCCATTGAATAATATACCCGAACGACCTGTAAAACCTAGGAACAAAGGAATTACGATGGTTATGGATAAAGGGCTAAGCTTAAGACAAACAGAAGATTTTATAGACGTTGCCGGAATACATACTGATATTGTAAAGCTGGGCTGGGCTACTTCTTTTGTAACTCCGAATCTGAAAGAGAAATTGGCTATTTATAAGTCTGCAGGTATTCCTACCTATTTTGGTGGTACCCTGTTTGAAGCGTTTATTATCAGAAATCAGTTCGACGATTACTGTCGCGTGCTGGAACAGTTCGATATGGAATACGTAGAGGTTTCTGATGGCTCAATAACCATTGAGCATGATTTGAAATGTGAGTTTATTCAAAAATTATCTAAACAGGTTACAGTAATCTCAGAGGTAGGATCTAAAGATGCAGCTAAAATATTTGCCCCATATAAGTGGATCAAACTTATGCAGGCCGAAATAGAAGCTGGATCGTGGAAAGTGATAGCCGAAGCCAGAGAGGGTGGTAACGTAGGTATTTACAGAGGATCAGGAGAGGTTAGAGAGGGCTTAGTTGATGAGATCCTTACCCAGATCCCGGAAGAAACAATCATTTGGGAGGCTCCACAAAAGGAACAACAAGTATGGTTTATTAAACTGCTTGGCTCAAATGTGAATCTTGGAAATATAGCGCCGGCCGAGGTTATACCTTTAGAAACCATTCGTTTAGGATTAAGGGGGGATACGTTTGATCACTTCCTGAATTTGGCAAAGTTGTAATTTTATAAATATTACCCTTTAATTATAACTTATCAGAATGAGAAAATTTGGGTTAATCGGATTTCCGTTATCACATTCCTTTTCAAAAAAATTCTTTACTGAGAAATTTTTAAATGAAAATATTCCCGATTGTGAATATGAGCTTTTTCCGATTGAACATATTGAGCTTTTACCTGAGCTTATTTCTAAAAATGTTGAACTGGAAGGCATAAATGTCACCATTCCTTATAAACTTGCAGTACTGCCTTTTTTAAATGAGGTAGATGCGGCTGCTGAGCAAATAGGTGCGGTAAATTGTATTTCTATTCAGCGTAATAACGGACAGGAATTACTGACAGGGTACAATACTGATGCTTATGGTTTTGAAGAGTCTTTAAAGTCAATGCTAAATGAGCATCATAAAAAGGCCCTCGTTTTTGGAGATGGTGGAGCGGCTAAAGCCGTAAAGTATGTTTTAAATAAACTAAACATTCCTTTTATTGTAGTTACAAGATCGTCAACTTTGGATAGCATTCTTTATGATGCCGTAACTTCAGAGCTACTTAAGGATTATACAGTTTTGATAAATACGACACCATTAGGGATGTCTCCTAATACCGAAACCTGTCCGGATATCCCTTACGAGGCATTGACTGAGAATCATTTGGCTTATGACCTGGTTTATAATCCGGAAGAGACAACGTTTCTTGCAAAATCCAAAGCTAACGGAGCGAGTATCAAAAACGGACTGGAAATGCTATATCTTCAGGCAGAGCGATCCTGGTATATTTGGAATAAATAGATGAAGAAGTTCACTTTTTTTTCTCTTTCTATGTTAATGATGTTGCTTTATGCTTGCACGGGGAGCGATTATTCCCCTAAGCCAAGAGGATATTTTAATATTGAAATGCCGAAAAAAGTGTATACAACCTTTAATAAAGGATGTGCTTTTTCTTTTGATTACCCGGTGTATGCAGAGATGTTAAAAGACAGTAGTAAAGACACCAGACCTTGCTGGTACAACCTTTCTTTTAATCAATTTAATGCGCGTTTGCATTTAACATATTATGATATCTCTTCTAAAAAGGAGTATGAAGGGTTAGTTGAAGACGCAAGGACTTTTGCATTTAAACATACGGTGAAAGCAAACTCAATAGATCAGAAATTGATTAACTATCCGGAAAAGAAGGTTTATGGAGTGTATTATGCAATAGAGGGAAATACAGCATCGTCCGTTCAGTTCTTTTTAACAGATAGCACCAAGCACTATTTTAGAGGGGCATTATATTTTAACGAGCGGCCGCAGTACGATTCTATACAACCAGTCGTTTCCTTTATTAAAAAGGATATTGACAGAATGATTAGTACATTTAAGTGGATAAAATAAGGCCACATAAGGAATTTAAAATGATCAGTATACAAAGATTTACTTTTAACCCTGTAAGGGAAAACACTTATGTTTTATACGATGAAACGGGTGAATGTGTAATAATAGATCCTGGAATGTATGACGGAGAAGAGCAAAACATTCTGGTTAAATTTATAAAAGAGCATAACCTAAAGCCGGTACTCTTATTAAATACCCATTGTCATTATGATCATGTATTTGGAAATAAGTTTGTATATGATAATTGGGGGTTAAAACCACAATTCCATAAAGGTGAACTATTTGTGCTGCAAGCAATACCAGGATATTTGCCTCAAATGGGTTTGCGTTATGAACTTTCTCCGGAACCTGAAGTTTTCTTACCAGAAACCGGTAAGGTTAAATTTGGTAATAGCGAACTTGATTTAATTTTTGCACCAGGACATTCACCAGCACATTTATGCTTTTATGCTGCTGCTGATAATTTTCTTATTGGTGGTGATGTACTATTTTACTCGAGTATTGGCCGCACAGATCTTCCGGGAGGCAATCACATGCAATTGATCAACAGTATCAAAAATAACTTGTTTATATTGCCTGATGATTGTGAAGTTTTCCCGGGGCATGGACAACCTACAACTATAGGCTTTGAGAAACAGCATAATCCTTTTTTACAGTAACTTTTATTGATAAATAATTGAATACACCTTTCTACATAGCTCGCAGGTATCTTTTCGCGAAAAAATCTACCAATGCTATAAACATCATTTCTACAATTTCTGTGGTTGGTGTTTTTGTAGGGAGTGCCGCGTTGATTATTATTTTATCTGTGTTTAATGGCTTTGAGGAAGTTGTATTGAAAATGTTTAATACGATTACGCCGCAGGTTGTTATTTCGCCTGTTCAGGGTAAAACATTTGACCCAAATACGGGTTATTTCAATAAATTAAAGCAAAATAAGAGTATCTATTCCTATAGTGAAGTGCTTTCAGAAAACGCTTTGTTAAGGTATAACGATAAGCAGTCCGTTGGTTTAATAAAAGGGGTTAGTCCGGATTATCTGAAAAATAAAAGTTTAGACAGTATTACTATTGAAGGTAAGTTTTTGCTTGAAAATAGTAGTGGCAATTATGCTGTAATCGGTTCGGCAATTCAAACTTACCTGATGGTAAATACCACGAATCCGTTTAATCCATTGCAGATATTTTCTCCAAAAAAAGGGAGTAAAACGAGTTCCATTAATCCGGCGGATGATTTTACGGTATTATCAATTCCAGTGTCGGGAGTTTTTGAAGTTCAGCAGGATTTTGATAATGTAGCCATTGTCCCTTTAAAATTTGCACGGGATTTATTAGGAGAACCTCAAAAAATCACTTCTATCGAGATCAACCTAAAACCTGGAATTAATGCAGATGCTTTTAAAAAGAATATTGAAGAAAATATAGGCAAGCATTTTGAAGTGAAGGACAGAATACAGCAAAATAAAGTGCTTTATAACATCCTGGGGAGCGAAAAATGGGCGGTTTATATTATTCTTACTTTTATTTTAATTATCGCTATCTTTAATATAATCGGTTCTTTAACCATGTTGGTTATAGATAAACTGAAGGATATAGCCGTATTAAGCAGCTTGGGGGCTGGAAAAAAATTGATTAAACGAATATTTCTATTTGAAGGAATGATGATTACTATGACCGGCTGTATCGTTGGTTTGGTAGTTGGATTTCTCTTCTGTTTATTACAACAAAAATTCGGACTTATTAAAATGTCACAAGATAATTTGGTGATCACCAATGCATATCCAGTGGCATTTAAATGGAAGGATTTTCTGTTGGTGTTTTTAACTGTAAGTGTGTTTTCTTTTGTGGCATCAGCTTTGTCATCTAACTTAAGTGTGAAGAAGATAAACCACTTAAATCAAGATCTCTAATCATATGAATCGATTTAATAAGAATTCAGTAGTTTTATTAGTGTTGCTTACAGGAGTAATTATGGCCTGTAACAGGAAGGATGCCGAAGAGACAGCAGGAACTACAAGAGTAATAAAAGGATTGTATAGCTATGGCCCCGAAATAAAGTCATTTACAGATTGTGATGAGGGTAGGGAGTATTGGGTAGCAGATAGCGCAAAAACACTCGAGCTCGCTTATAGTAACTTCAATTTCGAGAAGCCGTACGAACCCGTTTATATCGAAGTAGAGTGTCATTTAATCAAATCTGACAGTTTAATTGTATCAGCAGATTTTGATTCTACAATGGTAGTAACTAAAGTGCTTAAAATAACTAAAGAAATACCTGACGGGCCTTGTAACTAATTGAGGGCTTAGGGAATTAAATATAGCTCATGTTCAATTGGCTGAATTAATCCCTTTTCAATGGCTAGCTTAAACAGTACATCTATTGCTTTTCTTCCTTCAATACCGAGATCAACGGAGTATTTGTTTACGTATAACTCAATGTGCTTATACATTACCTCTTCACTCATTTCCTGAGCATGCTCTTTAATGAAATCTATGCCTGATTTAGGGTTAGCAAAAGCAAATTCAACAGACTTTCGCAACAGTCTGTTTACTTTTTCCTGTATTTCTCTGTCAAGATTCCTGTTAATTACAATTCCTCCAAGCGGTATGGCACACCCTGTTAATTGTTCCCAGTAGCTTCCTAAGTCAACAATCTTATGAAGTCCTTTGTCAGAATAAGTAAAACGATTCTCATGGATAATGAGGCCAACATCAATCTTGTTATTAATTAAAGCAGACTCAATTTCAGAGAAAATCATTTCCTGTTTGTCTACTAAATGGGGAAAGGCGATCCCCAATAGAAAATTTGCTGTAGTATACTTTCCGGGAATTCCAACTTTAAGATTTGCGGTTAATTCCTCTGGATTATGAATAAGGTTTTCATTTTTACAGATAAGCAGAGGGCCTACACCAAATCCAAGGGCACTTCCTGCGTCCAATAGTGCGTATTGCTTATACACATGGGCAAAAGCATGGAAACTTAGCTTGGTAATGTCTAACTCGCCTCTGAAAGCTTTTTGGTTTAGGGTTTCTACATCATCGAAGAATACCTCAAAGTCTAAACCTTCAGTATCAATTTTATGGTGTATGAGTGCATCAAAAATAAATGTATCATTTGGGCACGGAGAAAAGCCAAGACTTAGTTTCATGGCCTAAAGATAAGGAGTATGAAAAGTTGAATAGTTATGTATTTGTCAAAAATCCAAGAGTCCACTCGTTTAGGTTTTTTATGGCAAGGCCAATGTTCCAGGCGGCTTTGTTTCTTGGCTCAACATAATTGGAAATGCTGCGGATCTGCAGGCATGGGATGCCGGCTTTTTCACATCCATATAATACAGCAGCCCCCTCCATACTTTCTGTTACAGGATTTAAGCGGGATTTAACGGCCGAAATGCTTACTTCATTTCCATGAACGCGATTAACTGTTATCCCTTTTACTTTTTTCAGCTTTGTTACCGACTCGCTTAGCAGGTTGTTGTATGCAGAATAGCTGCTTTTACCGAATCCAAGTTCATCAATAGGGATAAAATGTTCCTTGTTTTCGGCTCCAAGCTCTGCGAACTCATCTACAGTTATGTTTAGTACAGAACCCAGGGGAATTGAATGATCAAAGCATCCGGCGATACCGAGGTTTAAAACAAGATTATATTTAGCCGATAGATGCTGCCCTAAAGCAAATGCTGTTGCTGTCATCCCTACGCCCGTAATGAGAATGTCAAATTCGGGAGTTTGCATAAAATCTTTTTCAGGGAGCTTGAAATGCTCGATTAATAACCCGATTTCTGGCCTTGTGGCGACAACTAGCAGAATCTTCATAAACATCTAAGTTACTGTTAAACCTTTCTACTTTAAGCTTTCTGCGTATATTTGTTTGTTAATTACAAACAATAACCTTTTATAATGATATATATCACAAGAAAAGCATCATTTAACGCAGCGCATAAACTTTCGAGGCCAGACTGGACTGAAGATAAAAATACGGAAGTTTATGGAAAATGTGCTAATCCAAACTGGCATGGACATAATTACCAGCTGTATGTAACGGTTAAGGGAGAGATCAATCCTGAAACAGGATTTTTGGTCGACTTAAAATGGTTAAAAGACATTACAAATACTCAGGTAGTTGATAAGATTGACCATAAGAACCTAAATCTTGATGTTGATTTCATGAAAGGGAAACTTGCCTCAACAGAGAATTTAGCTATAGCAATATGGGAGGAATTATATGCGCTTATTGCCGAATCAGGAGCTCAATTGCATTGCATAAAAATTTACGAAACCGAGAATAATTTTGTTGAGTATTTCGGCTAATAATCACAGATATGAATCATACAGATCATTTAGATGAGACAGAGGACGGGTATATAAAAATCGACCGTTATAACGAAGAAAAAATCACCTCGGTAGCTAATCATTATAAAGATATCTTAAGTCAGCTAGGCGAAAATCCGGAACGGGAAGGGTTAATAAAAACTCCTGAACGCGTGGCTAAAGCCCTTCAGTACTTGACACATGGTTATGACCTTAATCCGGCCGAGATTTTACGCGGAGCCATGTTTAAAGAAGACTATAGTCAAATGGTTGTAGTGAAAGATATAGAGGTTTTTTCTATGTGCGAGCATCATATGCTTCCTTTTTTTGGGAAAGCACACGTTGCTTACATTCCTAACGGTCATATTGTTGGTTTAAGTAAAATACCGCGTATAGTTGATGCTTTTGCCAGACGATTACAGGTTCAGGAACGCTTAACAAACGAGATTAGAGATTGTATTCAGGAAACCCTTCAGCCCGCGGGAGTTGCAGTGGTGATAGAGTGCAAGCACTTATGCATGGCAATGAGAGGGATACAAAAACAAAATTCTGTTACCACCACATCAGCGTTTACAGGAGAGTTTGCAAAAGATAAAACAAGAGCTGAATTTTTAAGATTAATAACAGCCAACTTACATTAAAAAAGAACCAACATATTTATGAAAGCATATGTATTTCCAGGTCAAGGTGCCCAATTTTCAGGTATGGGAAAAGAACTATACGAAAATGAGCAGGCCAAAACATTATTCGAAAGGGCAAATGAAATTATAGGGTTCCGCATCAGCGATATCATGTTCTCCGGTTCGGATGAAGAGCTTAAGGAAACTAAGGTAACACAGCCTGCAATATTTTTACATTCTGTTATTTTAGCCAAAACATTAGGCGAAGGATTTAAGCCAGATATGGTTGCCGGACACTCGCTAGGTGAATTCTCGGCCCTTGTTGCCGCATCAGCATTGTCATTTGAGGATGGTTTGAAACTGGTTATTGCACGGGCAAATGCAATGCAAAAAGCATGCGAACTTCAGCCATCAACTATGGCGGCTATACTTGGTTTAGCAGATGAAGTAGTTGAAAATATTTGCAATGATATTGATGAAGTAGTGGTAGCTGCAAATTACAATTGTCCCGGACAAATTGTAATCTCAGGAAGTATTGAAGGCGTTGATATCGCTTGTCAGAAGTTAACTGAAGCAGGCGCAAAGCGTGCATTAAAGCTGAATGTAGGTGGTGCATTTCACTCTCCATTGATGGAACCTGCTAGAATAGAATTAAAAGAGGCTATAGAGAATGTGACCATATTGCCTCCGGTGTGTCCTATTTATCAGAATGTAGATCCAACACCAAATACAGATCCTCAAAAAATTAAGTCAAATTTAATCACCCAATTAACGGGTGCTGTGAAGTGGACACAGACCATAGAGCGCATGATTGCCGATGGAGCAACTGAATTTGTAGAAGTTGGCCCGGGAAATGTATTACAAGGCCTGGTAAAAAAGGTGAATAGAGCAATGCCAACAAGTTCTGCAACAACAATCTAAGCCAGGTAATATT
The DNA here is from genome assembly GCF_946479715.1 of uncultured Pedobacter sp. The sequence continues at coordinate 14,311 of NZ_CAMLHF010000122.1, forward strand.
ACCTTTATTAAAATAATATTTAAGTGTGAGTATCGGGGGTAAAATCAGATTTCTTTTATTGATATTAGGTGCTTGCTGTATTGTTACAGCATTATCGCTAAAGCATTCAATAACAAAAAAGGAGTTGTTGGCCCACGAAGCTGGAAAGCTTCAGAAGAATCTCTCCATAAATGAAAAACTTGTATATGATTTTTTAAATGATGCTGCTCAGGTTGAAAAAGCTAAGCAGTATCATCTAAATGATCAATATGGATTAAATTTCATTAATAAATATCGCAATAAGGGGATCAATATTCTTACCTACCAAGATAATAAACTTAAGTTTTGGAGCTATAATTCGCTGGTTCCCCCAGATCCGGAAGCCATTAAAGAGGGGTCGTCTTTTTCTCAATTTGCAAATGGTTGGTTTGAAGTTATTAAGAAAACAACGGGTAATTATACCCTGATCTTTTTGATAGAAGTTAAAAATCAATTCAGTATCCAGAATCAATATCTGGAGAATGACTTTTCACGTTACCTGTCTAATAACAATTCTCTTTCCCTGGCTACTTTTATCGATCCTGAAGTACAGGGCATCAGTAATCTGGATGGTAAAATCATATTCGAAGTTAAACTTAAGTCAACTTACTCCAGAAGTATTTATGGCACAATAGAGCTTTGGCTGTGGATAGTGGGTCTTTTTAGCTTCTGCTTGTTCTTTAATTCTTTTTGTGGGTGGTTAGCCAAACGGGGCAATTTAGTTCCGGCAACGGTTCTGATTTTGCTTTTCTTTGTAACGATAAGGGTTACGGATTTAGAATACGGATGGTTTAACAGGCAGTTTAATTTGCCTATATTTAGTCCAAAAATATATGCTGAAAGCTTTTTCCTTCCTTCTCTGGGGGATTTCTTGCTTAACGTAATAGCCATTACATGGGTGGTATTGTTTGTTTTTACCTATAACGATAAATATAAGCTCCCAGGTTGGCTAACACGAAGTAAATTGGGCGGATTGGCCTTTCACTTTATACTATTGCTCATTTTTGGGGCACTTGCATTTTTATTTGATCAGGTATTCCTTGGGCTGATCATTAATTCAAAAATAAATTTCGACATCACCAATATTATAAACCTTGATGGGATAAGCTGGGTTAGTATTATTGTTTTGTGTCTTGTCTGGTTTAATATCTACCTTGTTGCAAACATTTTCATGCAGCAAACGCTGCAATTAAATGTGACCAATAGGGAAAGAGCAATTCTTTTTCTTGCTGCCTTTTTTGCCTGTCTTATTTATAAGTTAGGCACCGGGTTCAGTATCTTTTTCATAGCATATGCGCTATTTATTTTTATTATTTCGTGGAACTTTTACATCAGGAATAACAAATTTTCAATAGCGGTTTTTGCGTTGTTATTCTTCTGCCTTGCTTTTATATCATCGGTTAAATATTTAAGGTTTATCGACGAGAAGGAGCATGTAAATAGATTCGCTATGGCGCAGAAGCTGGTCTCCTCGGATGATTTTACAGTTGTTAGTGCCATAGAAAACCTGGAAAGAACCATTCTGGCTAATAAGGTTGTACTCAATTATTTTAAAGATCCGGATATTAATAGTCCGATAGAGCTCAAGAAAAGCATAGAGAAAGAATACATAGAGCGCTATCTGCCAAGGTTTGAATATAATTTATACGAGTATAATCATCTTGATTCATCGGCTACCGGAATACAGACAATACCACTTAGCTATTTTAAAAAACTGGTAAAGGCGGGTTCCGTAAAAGTTCCTGAATCAAATTATTTTTATCGTTTGAATGATACTTTTGGATATCAAAACTATTTTGGAATTATCCCGATCTATGAAGAAAATCAAATATTGGGAACACTGGTTATTGAGTTAAAGTCCCAGCTTTACAATTACAAAGGTCAGCTACCCGAAATTTTAATGGATCGATCCATTAAAAACGAAGATAATTACAGTAAATACTCTATTGCGCTTTATAAGGACGGCAGACTGGAAGGGCAGTCTGGTAATTATACCTATAAGCTTTCGAGCGATGGGTTTGCCACACGCAATAATACTGTGGGCTTTTTTAAAGATAGCCTCAATTATTCGCACCTGATTTATTATCCTACACCTTCAAAGTTAATTGTAATCAGCAAAGAAGACGTATCGTTTATCATACAGCTTGCTACATTATCTTTCTTCTTTCTTGTGTTCATCCTGTT
>NZ_CAMLHF010000123.1 GCF_946479715.1 uncultured Pedobacter sp.
CTGAAGATTCTTCATCCGTAAATAAGCAACATTCTGCAGGTATTTAGTTTGCGCTACGCCCAGTTCTCTGTTGGTGTTGCTGGAAGCTGCACGCGACATCGTTCTTGGGAAATAAGCATTTGTGTTTTCAGGTGTCCACATATTGCCTACATGAAAAGTAGGAATGTTGTTGTATGGCCTGTTGTACTGACCCCAGAACATTTCCGTTTCTGTACTCGGGTACCATTGCTGCTTACCAACACCCTGGAAAAATGTAGAGAAAAAGAAGTTGTTCCAGTCGGCACCAAGGCTTATGCTATACAAATATCTTGGAGCAGAATTCCCTATAATTCTTCTATCGCCCGGTTTATCTACAGTATTGTCTCCAATATTCACAAAACCATCACCATTTGTATCTTTCAGTTTGATATCGCCTGGGTACCAGATGTTGGTTGGCGAGGCGCGCATTTGCGGGCTTTGCTTGGCATGTGCATCAATATCAGCCTGATCTATAAAGAAACCTTCTGTTTCATAACCCCAGATCTCTCCTATTGTCTGGCCTTCGTAATACTCTTTACCGGTCCCGTTATTACCTACATCCGTCAGCAATTTAGTAGGGTTGTTGTACTTATCAATCTTCGATTTGCTATCAGATAGGGTTAAACGAACATTATATTTAAAAGGTTTATCTGCATTACCAATCCTGTCGTTCCATGATATTGAGGCTTCCCATCCTCTGGTTGTTAAATCTGCATAGTTTCCTTTTGGCACAGTATTTCCAAAAACAGCAGGTGCTGTTAAACCAACGGTAAACATATCAGTAGTTTTCCGCACATAGGCATCACCACTAAATGTCAAACGGTTAGATAACATTGCCAGATCCAAGCCAAAATTGGTAGTGGTAGATGTTTCCCAGGTAATCTGGTCTGGAAGCACACCAGGTTGCTTAGTGGTTTGAGGCCTTACACCCCCTAGTACTAATGGTGATTGAGTGATTTTAAATATCTCTTGAAATTCGTACGAATTGATATTTCCATTGCCTAATGAGCCATAAGATGCACGTACTTTCAAATCTGAGATGATCTTATCTGAAACATTCCAAAAAGACTCTTTATTAACTCTCCATCCCGCTGAAATTGAAGGGAAGAATCCATAACGCTGGCCGGAAGGGAATTTAGAAGAACCATCATAGCGTGCGTTTACCTCTATCAGGTAACGATCTTTAAAGGAATAATTCAATCGTGAAAAGCCACCTAAGATTGCCCATTGCTCATAACCACCACCTGTGGTAATTGCCTGTCCTAGTGCCAGGTTAAAATCGGTAGCATCTTCAAAAATGATCCCGTTTCGCTGTGTAGATAATGCTTTGAAAGTAGATTCTTCATAGTTATATCCGGCCATTAACTTTAAATAATGGTCATCGCCGAACTTGTCTTCAAACTCACCATAGATATTTGCAGCCAGGTATTGTGTTTCTCTTCTATCAAACAAAAGGTCATTGGTAGTAGTACCAACATAAGAAGTAATACCTTTTATATTACTGTAAGGTACCTGAACACGTTTTTGATTAATACCATTATTGGTATTACGGAAGGTAAAATCAGCATTAACCCTAAATTTATTATTAAAGAAATTGGATCTCAATCCGGTGATATTCCTAAAAACCTGTCTTTTCGTATCAATACCGTTCTTTCCATAATAGAAATCTCCTACGGTATATACAGCAGTAAAGGTCATTGAACCATCGGGATTAAACATCGGCATAGTCGGGTGACCTTCATCCGCAATGTTCCTCCAGATTCCTCCACCTTCTCCTACGTTGATGGGATTGTGGTAATTCATTACTGAGTAGTCGGCATTGTTTTCTATGGTTAGCCACGGAAATACCTGTACAGATCCCTTCGCACGGATGTTTTTCATGTTGTAGTCATCAGAGTTATACTTGAAAAGTCCATCCTGCCCTAAAAAACGACCTGAAACCAGGAAGGAAGTTTTATCACTACTCCCACTGATGGACAAATTGTTTTCTGTAGCCACTGTATTTTTTTTGTACAATTGGCCGTACCAATCTGTATTTCCGTAATAAGTATACTCACCTGTTGTTGGATTCACCTCTACTTCATTGTAAGGTTGTCCCGATTCAGCTCTTCTTTTAAACTCGTCTAAGTAAGCCTGAGAAAATTTCTGGGTTTTATTAACGTTCTGAGGAAAAGAGCCATCTCCGTTTACAAATGCTTCGGCAAACATTTTTGCCCAGGTGTATCCATCGGTTACAAAGTCTGGAGTTTGCAAAGGGTTCTTTAAAGCATAGTTACTAGAGAAATTCACTGTTGTTCTGCCTTTTTCGGGTCTCTTGGTAGTGATAAGCACAACACCAAATGCGCCTCTGGCACCGTAAATTGCTGCTGAGGCAGCATCCTTTAGAATAGACACCGTTTCTACATCATTTGGATTCAGCAAACTTGGATCGCCTTCAAAACCATCAATCAGGATCAATGCACTTCCGCCCTGCCCAATAGAAGTAGTTCCCCTTATGTTATAGCTGGGTGACTGCGTTGGCTTTCCGTCCATCATTTTGATGTTCAGATTGGGTAGCAGCCCCTGAAGCCCTTGAGTAAGGTTAGGCACAGGTCTGTTCTCTAATGATTTGGAAGAGATCTGATCAACAGCTCCTGTCAGGTTTTCTCTTTTCTGTGTACCATACCCCACTACCAATACCTCATTTAAAGTGCCTGTTTGCGCAGTAAGTGAAACATTTAGTGTTGTTGTTTCTCCAGGTTTTACCACAACCCTGCTCTGTGTAGATGAGCCGTAAGACACAAAACTAACTACAAGTGTGTAAACACCCGGTGCAACATTAATACTATAAGTACCATCAACCTTACTCTGCACTCCTGTATTTAGTTCTAGAATTTTAATGCTGGCCCCAGGGAGTGGGTCGCCCTTTTCGTCAACAATCTTACCGGTAATCTTACCGGGATCTTCATTTTTAATTAAGGTGATGGTTCCTTTCACCTCTTCGCGGAAAGTAAGACCCGTTTCGTCAAAAATAGACTTTAAAATTTCTTCTATTTTTTCGTTACTAAAATCCTTCTCCTGGGTTCTGAATCTTTTAAGTTTTAGGTATGCCGGGTCGTAGGCAAAATCGACTCCGCTTTTCATTTGTAGTTTTTCTATCGCAATAAGCAGATTTTCATTTTTAAAGGTAATATTGACTCTTTTATTTAAAACCTGGCCACTGGAATTGTCTGCAAATAATATTTGCGTACTGGCGATTATAAAGGCGTAGATAAGCAGTGTATAACGCATAATCTTCTGCAAAAGCAGTAAATGTTTTTTCATATATTTGTTATTTTATTGATAAATAAGATTCTACAAGATCCAACAGGTAGAGGGTCTCAAACTACTGCCTGTTGAATTTATCAATCCGGATCTGCTTCAGATCCGGTTTTTTTGTTTTTAGTATATCACTATTTCATTTCCTATCCTCCTATATTTATTTTGATGTACTGAACAAATTATTTTCATAGTCTGATCAAGTGAATGAGCAGATCGTATTTGTATATTATATAAGTAGCTGGATGTAGCCGTTCTGCTACCTTTTAGAGTTATCCCATAATTAATTTTCATAACCTTTGCCAACTCAGTAAATGAAGCATGATCTAAGTCTGTTACCTGTTCAAACCATGAACTATGCTCACGCGTAGCAAAATCACCTGTTTTCCACTTACTTGTTTTCGAATTATAGCGTAAACGTTTGCCAGGAAGTAAATTATCAAACACCATTTTACTATCGCTCACTTCCACTTTTCCTTCACTAACGCTTACCTCGGTTATGGCTTTCGGTTGCGTACTCACGGCGAACTTAGTACCCAGTACACGTGTTTTAATTTGTTTGGTATAAACCACAAACGGGTGTTTAGGGTCCTTAGTAACTTCAAAAAAAGCTTCTCCCTCATCTAAAAAAATTGATCTATCGGAATAAACTGGCTCACCTGAAGAATTCAAAACATATTTAGCCGGTATCCGCAGCTTTGTTTTGGGGTTCATTTGAATGACAGACTGATCTGCCAGAATAATCTTTTTGTATTCTCCGTTTTTAGTCTCTATTACACTAAATACTTCGTTTTCTACCGCTTTTTTAAAATCATTTGATGGCTTTAAGAATTTTCTACCAAAAAAGAGAGCGGGTATAATTAAAGCCAGTATTGCAGCGTACTTATAGTAATGTTTAAATAATGATACTTTCGTATTTGAAAAATTATCCCTCTTAGCTAAAATAGCATTTTCCATTTCAGCTTTAATCGCTTCTTCCTTACCAGATTCAGAAAATTCGGACATAGCGATTTCATCATCGTATGAAGCATACCAATTCTCGACGATTTGTTTTTCATCGTCACTTGCCATTCCGTTGACATAACGCTCTAGTATTTTTTTAAACTGTTCTGATTCCAAACTTCTGCCTCTTTCTTATAAGTAACTTCAAACACTCGAATCTACTTTGAGAAATTGTTAAGTTTGTATTAATTAATCAGTCGCTCGGGGAATTTTTCACTTAACCTCTTCCTGATCCTTCTCATGGCTTCACAAATATGATTTGAAACCGTCTGCTCAGCAAGGTTTAGTTTTTCTGCTATTTCAGATGTAGAATGATGGGCATGTTTAAGCAGGTATGCGTGGCGCATTTTTTCAGGAAAACCTTTTATTTCTACCTCTATAAGCTTTTCCAGATCCAGATAGTCTGATAGTTCATTAATAGAAACTGATGCATCTTCAAACTTTCTTAAAGTATGATCAAAAACACGTTCTTCTATTTTTTCTGATCTGAAATAATTGAGCACCTGGAATTTTGCAGCCCCCATTAAAAATTGTTCAAGGCTGGTATTAATTATGATCGTTTCTTTTCGCTCCCAAATATTGATAAAAACATTCTGGACAATATCTTTCGCGGCTTCCTCATCTTTAATACGGGTTAATATATGGACATACAGCTTCTTCCAATACATCTCATATAAGAGATCGTAAGCTGCTGTATCGCCCAACTTAAGTTGTCGAACTATTTCCTCGTCTTTTCTTCCAACTTGAAGCATATTCAAAAGTAGAGTTCCAATATGAACAGGATGTTAACTCTTATTATTTGGTTATATTTAGTTAATTAAATATATGCAAAAGTTGTTCATATGATTACAATAACTCGATTAAATATATGGAGATGAAAAAAATATACCGGCCTTTCTTATTATTACTCATTTTAATGAATATTTCAGCCGGTTATAGTCAAAAAATAAATCGAAAAAATGTAAAAATGCAGCAATTGCGTGTATCAGATAACCACAGATTCCTTGTGTATGCTGATGGAAAGCCTTTTTTCTACCTTGGAGATACTGCCTGGGAGTTATTACACAGATTAACCCTTAAAGACGCAGAGATCTATATGGATAACCGCAAATCCAAAGGATTTACAGTACTTCAAACGGTAATATTGGCCGAGCTGGATGGCATAAATGAGCCCAATGCAATGGGACATAAACCCATGGAAAACAACAACGTTTCTGAACTTAATGAAGACTATTTTAAGGATATTGATGCGTTTGTTCAATTGGCTGCCCGTAAAAATCTATACATGGGGTTGTTACCGCTATGGGGTGATAAAGTTTTTAAAAGCACCTGGGGAAAAGGTCCAGAAATTTTTAACGCTCAAAATGCAAAGGAATATGGAAAGTTTCTTGGAAACAGATATAAGAACCAACCTAACATTATATGGATATTGGGTGGCGACCGCAATCCTCGGGGTGAAAAAGATGTGGCCATTTGGCGCGCTTTAGCTGAAGGCATTGCCGAAGGTGCCGGAGGTAATGATAAAGTGTTAATGACTTTTCATCCACAACCAAAAGAAAATGGCGGTTCATCAACCTGGTTTCATAATGATGAGTGGCTGGATTTTAATATGCTCCAAACCGGACATTGCAGAGATGGAAGTAATTATGATAAGATCTCTTATGATTACAATTTAAAGCCAACAAAACCAGTGGTTGATGGGGAACCACTCTACGAAGATCACCCGGTATGTTTTGACGCGAAAAAGAACGGATTCTCAACTGCAGACGACATTCGAAAATTAGCATACTGGCAGGTATTTGCCGGTGCACTTGGACATACTTATGGCTGCCACGACATATGGCAGTTCTATGCTCCCGGTCGCGAGCCAATCAATTTAGCCAGGCATTACTGGAAAGAGGCAATGGATTTGCCAGGCTCACAACAAATGGGTTATGTAAAAAAACTAATCCAGTCGCAATCAATGCTCGACCGCATTCCCGATCAGGGTTTAATTTTAGGAGATAATCCTAAGGATGGAGCACATTGTAGTGCTACCCGGGCAAATGATGGGCATTATGCTTTCATTTACACTCCTACCGGGCGCAAATTGACTGTCAACACAACTCATCTCAAAGGCAACCGATTCTTTAAAGCCACGTGGTTTAACCCTAGAAATGGCGCATTTAGCTCTGCTTTTAAAATAGACAAAAAGCCTCAGCTTACTTTTACACCTCCAACTAGCGGAAATGCATTGGATTGGGTACTTATACTGGAAACTGGTTAATATCAACCATTAGTACTGCTAATGGTTAACGCCAATGATCTCTGAAAGCCGCTTTTCATTTAATACGCGAATGTTTCTACCAGAGACCTCTATAATCTTTTCTTTAGTAAGATCATTACTTACTTTAAATAAGGTTTCATATGTTGTTCCCGCATACGACGCAATATCTTGTCTGCTTAGTCCTAGTGCGATAAAACCATTCTCATCAACCCCAAACTTATGTAGCAGGGCCAGAATAGATTGCGCTATCCTCGCTTTAACCGACATATGTGCCAGATCACGCATTGCTCTATGAGAGTCTTGCAATTCATTTGCAAAAAACTGCATTAACTTATAGGTTAATTCAGTATTTACCTTTAACGTGGTTTCAAAGAAATCTCTTTCCAGATAACATACTACCGTATTTTCTAGTGCAGTAGCCGAAACCGGATATAACGGTTTTTTCCCCAGACCCAAATGACCGATGATATCTTCCGGGCCGGCAAAACGAATAATCAATTCCTTCTCCTTATCCCATCTTTTATGAACCTTAACAGTTCCACTGTACACAAAGTAAATCCCACTTACCGGATCGCCTTCTTTGAAGATCACCTCGCCTTTTTTTACTTCAAAGTTCTTTTTTTGAACTTCAAGCGCAGGTAACCATTCAGGCAAACATAATTTACACAGAAAGCAACTTTTAAGATCACAAACGTTACGAGATTCCTTCATTCTTTTAACTGGCATTTGATATGCAATAATACTATATAAATATCAGAAAAGAAGAATAAAGGAATCAAAACCAAAAGAGAAAATATTGTATAAGCAATATAAATATGTTTAAAAAACAAATTTATATTAAGTAAATATTGCAAAAACAACATAAATGACTTCCAAAGAATATAAAATAACCTTACCTTTGTGCCCGTAAATAAATCACTTACATTTTACACTAAAAAAATTCATCAACTAAAATGAAAAGACCGTTGCATAAAAACGGGATTCCAATATCCCCCTCCTTAGATTATTTAACCCAATCAGTAAATGATACAAAGAAGGGCTATTTTGAGAAAAAACGCTTACTTCAGATTTCTTTACTATCTATTGGTGTTGCTATTGCAATTAGTCTAATTGCAAAAGTTTTAATATCTCTTATAGATCTTGTAACCAACATCGCATTTTACGGAAGCTTCGACTTAAAATTCAACAGCCCTGCAAACAATCATCTGGGAATATGGGTTATTATTATTCCTGCAATTGGGGGTATTCTGGTTGGATTGATGGCACTATATGGTTCTAAAGCAATAAGAGGACATGGCATTCCAGAGGCCATGGAACAAATCCTGGTTAACCAAAGTAAAATTAAGCCTTCAATTGCACTTTTGAAGCCCATTTCTTCCGCTATCGCGATAGGTACCGGAGGGCCATTCGGCGCTGAAGGACCTATAATTGCAACCGGTGGTGCTTTAGGATCTACATTAGGACAGTTATTTAAAATTACGCCTAATGAACGCAAAATCATCCTTGCTGCTGGGGCTACCGCAGGTATGTCTGCAATATTTGGCACACCCATAGCAGCTATTTTTCTGGCCATTGAACTTCTGCTATTTGAATTTTCTCCAAAAGCCATATTACCTGTAGCGCTGGCCTGCATAACGGGTGCCGCTGCACACCAGTTCCTATTTGAATCCGGACCTGTATTCCCGATGCCTGAACTTAGTTCACCATCAAACATGGCTTTAGGCATATACAGCTTTATGGGTATAATAATTGGTTTTGTTTCACTGGGACTAACCAAAATTGTATACCATATCGAAGATGCTTTTGAAAAATTGCCCATTCACTGGATGTGGTGGCCTGCTATTGGTGGCCTGGCAGTTGGAATAATCGGCTTTTTTGCGCCACATACTTTAGGCGTAGGCTACGATAATATAACCAGTGTTTTATCAGGGAAAATTCCATTAGCTTTAATGCTAAGCCTTTGTTTCTTTAAATTTCTTTCCTGGGCCATTGCACTTGGTAGCGGAACATCAGGAGGCACACTCGCACCTTTATTAACAATTGGCGGCGCTGCCGGAGCCATACTTGGTTCAGTTACACTTCTCCTGTTTCCAAACTCTGGTATAAGTATTCCGATGGCCGCCTTGGTGGGCATGTCGTCCATGTTTGCAGGTGCTTCAAGAGCTTATCTAACCAGCATAACTTTCGCACTGGAAGCAACTATGCAATCTCACGCACTATTACCTTTACTTGGAGCCTGCACCGCATCATATCTCATATCTTTCTTTTTCATGGAAAATACAATTATGACCGAGAAAATTGCAAGAAGAGGAATATACACCCCAGACTCTTATGAACCTGATGTATTGCGAAAAATGACTGTGGCTGACGTACTGAAAGCAAATAGCATGGTTATAAGCACCAAAAATCGCATAATTGAAATCAGGTCATTCTTTGATCTTAACCCGCCATTAGAAAATCACTTTATTGTAACAGATGAGGACGATAACTTTAAAGGTGTGATTACGCTTTCAAGCATATACAACAAAAATTACAATGCAAATGGCCCTATAGCCGATATCATGGAACAAAATATACCCGCAATAGAAAGCGACAATAATCTTGCTAGAGCTGTAGAGTTAATGTCTAAATGTGACAAGGAGTTTTTACCAGTATTGTCTGCTAATGAAAAAAACAGGGTAATTGGCTTGCTCACTTATAAAGATGTACTTACGGCCTACAAAATACACCTCAAGGAAAACCAGGAAGCAGGAATTAACCTGTCCTTAAAGCGTCAACGCATCAAAATACTTGTAAGAGGACGTCAATTAATCCATAAAGTAAAAGAAAACTAGGCGTATTTATGTGCTTCCTGAGCGGCAACGAATTCTGCGGCTTTTACTACATCTCCAATTATTATAATTGCCGGATGGGAAAGCCCGGAATCTATTGCCGCCTGAGATAAATCTTTAACCTCACAAACAACCTGTTTTTGATGCGGCATTGAAGCATTCTGAATTATTGCTGCAGGAACAGTACCTCTGCCAGACATAATATAAGACGAAGATATTTCTGTCAGTTTTTTCATTCCCATATATATAACTACCGTCGCTTTGCTTTTCACTGCAAGTTGGAGATCAGACGATAAAGAACCATCCTTTTTTGTACCCGTTATCATCCAGACACTTTCACTTACTCCTCGATGAGTTAAAGGAATATCATTTAAACCACTCGCCTGCATACTACTGATACCTGGAACATAATGAGATTCAATACCATGCTCACGTGCAAACAAAATTTCTTCAAAACCTCTTCCAAAAATAAAAGGATCCCCTCCTTTTAAACGCACAACATTTCCCCTTGTAAATGCATAGTGCTTTATCAGCTGATGAATAGTTTCCTGTGAAGTACAAAGCCCATAAGGCTTTTTACCTACATAAATTCTTTCACAATCATCAGAAGCTATATCTAATAGCTCTTTGCATGCTAAATTATCATAAAGTATAACTTTTGCAGCCTGCAAAACCTTAAAACCCCTAATTGTTAATAAATCTGGATCACCAGGACCAGAACCAACAACAAAAAACAACGGTTTATCTATTTTTTTCAAAGAAACTTCCATAAAAACAAGATTAAATATTTAAAAAATGATTTAATATCATAAATATACGACATAAATTATATTAATATCACAAAAAAACTCATTTTTATAAAAACTAATAACTAATTAAACGATATAAAACATATAATAACTAAAAAACATATTTTAAATTTAAAATAAACATGATTTAAATCACACAATTATTATAATAATATAAATTATTGTATATATTTGATCAAACAAACCACAATTAGTCGTTAAATAAAATAAATAACCCAACAAAATCGAAATTATGAATCATAAAACAGTAATCGTAATAGGAAATGGAATGGTTGGACATAAGTTTTGCGAAAAATTAACCGATAAATCTGATAATTTTAAAATTATTGTATTTGGAGAAGAACCACGAAGAGCATATGACAGAGTTCATTTAAGCGAATACTTTAACGGAAAGAGTGCAGAAGATCTCTCTTTGTCTCCTGAGAACTGGTACAATGAGCAAAACATTACCCTTCATCTTGGCGACCCGATAAAAGAAATTGACAGAGAAAGCAAAACCATACATTCGAGCAAAGGGCTTATTTTAAATTACGACTATTTGGTTCTGGCAACAGGTTCATCGGCATTTGTACCTGATATTCCTGGTGTTGATAAAGAAGGTGTTTTCGTTTATCGCACTATCGAAGATCTTGAGCTCATTAAAAATTATGCTTTAAATGCAAAAACAGGCTCTGTATTAGGCGGAGGCTTATTAGGTTTGGAAGCCGCGAAAGCTTTAATAGATTTAAATCTTGAGGAAACAAATGTAATTGAATTTGCGCCAAGGCTAATGCCCAGACAGATAGATAGCGCCGGAAGTCAGATGTTACAAACAAAACTTGCCACACTAGGATTATCCATATACACAAACAAAGGCACAAGTAGTATAGAAGGCGAAAATCGTATTGAATCTCTAAAGTTTAATGATGGAAGTGAATTAAAAACAGACATACTTGTAATTTCTGCAGGAATACGTCCAAGGGATGAACTAGCTAAGCTCTGTGGAATTGAAGTAGGCACCAGAGGTGGAATTCTTGTAAATGAATCGATGCAAACCAACGATCCATCTGTTTTTGCAATTGGGGAATGTGCATTATTTAACCACAACATCTATGGGCTGATTGCTCCGGGATACGAAATGGCTGAAGTGGTTGCAGCTAATCTATGTGAAGGCAACAAAACATTCAACGGGTTTGACATGAGCACCAAGCTAAAACTTATTGGTGTAGATGTAGCAAGTTTTGGAGATCCGTTTACAACAGAACCAGACTCAAGAAGCATTCTATTTGAAGACACCCATAAAGGAATTTATAAACGAATCAATATCAGCAACGATGGAAAATATTTACTAGGTGGAATACTAATTGGCGAAGCAGAGGCTTACAACATGCTACTGCAAACTGTAAATAACAAAATTGCACTCCCTCCTAACCCCGAAGATCTGATACTAGGGTCGCGTGGCGGCAGTTCACAAACTGAAAATGCAGGACTGGCCGGACTTCCGGATGACGCTTTGATTTGTAGCTGCGAGGGTGTATCAAAAGGAACTATTTGTAATTCTGTCTCTTCAGAGGGATGCGAATCGTTAGATGCAATCAAAAAATGTACTAAAGCTGGTACGGGATGCGGTGGATGTATACCAATGGTGAAAGATCTGATGCTGCATACCATGAAAGAAAATGGCAAATACGTTAGAAATGTAGTATGTGAACACTTCCAACTGAGCAGACAAGAATTATATGATCTTATAAAAATACACAACCTTAAAAATTACGAGCAAGTACTGGACAACGTAGGCAAAGGCGATGGCTGCGAAGTATGCAAACCGCTGGTATCATCACTTCTGGCAAGTATCTGGAATGATATGATTCTTAAAAGAGGTAATGATACCGCCCAGGACAGTAATGACAGGTTTTTAGCAAATATTCAAAAAGGTGGAACATATTCAGTAGTTCCAAGAATTCCTGGAGGGGAAATCAAACCGGATAAGCTTGTAATTATTGGAGAGGTTGCTGAAAAGTATGGCTTGTACACAAAAATTACCGGCGGACAACGCATAGATATGTTCGGAGCGCATTTAAGTGATCTGCCATTAATATGGGAAGAGTTAATTGCTGCAGGCTTCGAGAGCGGACACGCTTATGGAAAAGCATTACGAACAGTTAAAAGTTGTGTTGGCAGCACATGGTGCCGCTTTGGTTTGCACGATAGCGTAAGTTATGCGATCAGAATAGAAGAACGTTATAGAGGTTTAAGGGCTCCGCATAAACTAAAATCTGCCGTTAGCGGATGTATTCGTGAATGCGCAGAAGCACAAAGTAAAGATTTTGGAATTATAGCAACCGAAAAGGGGTGGAACTTGTATGTATGTGGTAATGGCGGTAGCAAACCTCAACACGCACTCCTTCTGGCTTCCGATGTAGACAGTGATACATGCATCAAATACATCGATAGATTCTTAATGTTTTATATCCGCACTGCAGATCCGCTAACAAGAACTGCTCCATGGCTAAACAAAATGGAGGGTGGAATTGAATACCTGAGAAATGTAGTTATAAACGATAGCCTGGGAATGGCCGAACAATGGGAAATTGAAATGCAAAACATTGTAAATAGCTATCAATGTGAATGGAAAACAGCAATTGAGGATCCTGAAATAAGAAAAAGGTTCAATCATTTTGTGAATGCACCAGAAGAGAAAGATCCAAGTATAAAATTTGACGAAATGCGCGGCCAGAAAAAGGCAGCGAATTGGACAACAGCATAATTTAAAATAAACAAACCTATTTATACACTAACAAAACATAGAATCATGGTAGAAACAACAACAAACTGGTTTGAAGCATGCCGTGTTGAAGACGCAGTACAAAACGGAGGAGTATGTGTTAAATGCGGCGATGAACAAATTGCCTTATTTTATTTTACCCGCAGAAATGAATGGTACGCTACACAAAACCTATGCCCACACCGCAGGCAGATGGCACTTAGCCGTGGCATGATCGGCTCTGTAGGCGAAGACCCTAAAATTGCCTGCCCCTTCCATAAAAAGACATTTTCACTTTCTACAGGAGAATGCTTAAGTGGAGATGAATGCGCCATACAAACCTACCCAGTTAAGGTTGAGGATGGATTTGTATATATCGGTTTGCAAAATTAAAGATAAAAAAGCCCCATCAGAAGGTCGGATTTCTGACGGGGCAAAATAGTTCCATCGATTAAATAAAACTCGTCAAATGTATCAAAAAGTACTTAAACCATTAGAAAAACTTAATATATTTTCTACGAAGGGTATTCAAATGAAAACCTTTCATATTACCTGGATAACCTTCTTTTTCTGCTTTTTTGGATGGTTTGGTGTAGCCCCACTCATGCCGCTGATAAGAGAACAGCTACACTTAAGTAAAGATCAGATCGGCAATATTATTATTGCCTCGGTTTCTGCAACAATTATTGCCAGACTAATTATTGGTAAACTATGCGATACCCTTGGACCAAGGTTATCCTACACAATTCTACTTGCTCTTGGTTCAATACCCGTTATGTGTATAGGATTAAGTAACAGCTACGAAAGTTTTCTTTTATTCCGCTTCGTCATCGGAATTATTGGTGCTTCTTTCGTAATCACCCAATTCCACACCTCAATGATGTTTGCCCCAAATGTAATAGGAACCGCTAATGCTGTTACAGGCGGTTGGGGAAATCTTGGTGGTGGAGTTACAAACCTGATCATGCCACTTATTGCCGCAGGTTTTGCCGGCCTGGGCTTTGTAAGTCAGGCAAACTCATGGAGGGTTGCCATGATAGTTCCGGGGGTAATTCTATTAATTATGGCTTTTGTTTACTACAGGTATACCAAAGATACTCCTGCCGGAAACTTTAAAGACCTACAAGTCACTAAAGTTAAAAAAACTCAAAAGGGCTCTTTTATGGCTGCATTAAAAGATTACAGAACATGGGTACTGGCGTTAGCTTACGCCGCATGCTTTGGAATAGAGATAACCGTTGATAATGTTGCTGCAACCTTTTTTACAGACCAGTTCGGTGCATCAATGATTATGGCCGGCGCCATGGCAAGCATATTTGGAGGTATGAACATTTTTGCAAGGGCACTTGGCGGCTTTGTTAGCGATAAAGTCGGAAAATCTTATGGCCTCAGAGGAAAAGGAATACTACTAGGGGCACTATTAGTCTTGGAAGGGATTGGGATTAGCTTATTTGCCCAATCACAAACTCTTGGTTTAGCTATAGCAGCAATGCTTTTATTTGCATTATTTCTGAAAATGGCCAATGGCGGCACTTACGGTATTGTTCCTTTTATCAATAAAGATGCAATTGGCTCTGTAAGCGGTATTGTGGGTGCAGGCGGAAACATAGGCGCCATGCTGGTAGGCTTCCTCTTTAAATCAGAGCACCTCACCTACGCTGATGCATTTCACTACATAGGGATTGGAGTAGCAGTTATTGGTCTGCTGGTATTTATTACGCGATTTCAATTAAAAAGATCAGAAAATACGGAAACAGTAAATCAAGAGTTTCAACAGGCTTAATTCTAACTAACAGAAAACACGTATGTCTGGAGATAAGAACAAGATTTTTAAAAGTACCTGCTGCTATTGTGGCGTTGGCTGTGGCGTAAACGTTACTTTAGAAAAAAACAAGACCATTACGGTACAGGGTGATAAAGATCACCCTGTAAACCATGGTATGCTTTGCAGCAAAGGTCTTAACCTCCAGTACACAGTAAACGACAAAAGTGATCGTCTGCTTTATCCTCAAATGAGATATAATAAAAACATGCCCCTACAAAGGGTAAGTTGGGACGATGCACTGAATCGGACAGCAGCTGTTTTTAAGACATTTATTGATAAATACGGCCCTGATTCTGTTGCTTTTTATGCATCCGGGCAATGCCTCACCGAAGAATACTATGTTATCAATAAATTAATTAAAGGTTTCATAGGCAGTAACAATATCGACACCAATTCTCGTCTTTGCATGAGTAGTGCTGTTACCGCTTATAAAATGTCTTTAGGTGAAGATAGTGTTCCGGTGTGTTATGATGACATTGAACTTGCCGATTGCTTTTTTGTTACCGGCGCTAATCCTGCGTGGTGCCATCCAATACTTTGGCGTAGAGTTGAAGCCCATAAAGCCGCAAATCCAAACATTAAAATTATTGTAGCAGACCCTAGAGTGACTGACTCTTGTGGTCTTGCCGATCTTCACCTGCAAATCAATCCCGGAACTGATGTAACACTAAACCACGCAATAGGCCGGGCACTTATTGAAACAGGCAATGTAGACAGTGATTTCATAAACAATCACACAGAAGGCTTTGCCGATTACAAATTGAAGGTATTCGAAAGAACTTTAGAAGAATCAGCCAAAATCTGCGGCGTCACGGTATCTGAGATACAACTTGCTGCAACATATATAGGCGATGCCAAGGGCTTTTTAACGATGTGGACAATGGGACTTAACCAAAGTTCTATTGGCGTAAACAAGAATCTGAGTTTAATTAACCTGAATCTCATTACAGGTCACATTGGCAAGCCGGGTTCTGGCCCCTTCTCACTTACCGGGCAACCAAATGCGATGGGTGGCCGCGAAGTAGGCGGACTTGCAAACCTTCTTCCTGCACATCGTGATCTATCAAATGAACTACATCGTCAGGAAGTGCAAAAATTCTGGGGAGGGACAACAATTTCCGGCAAAACAGGGCTTACCGCTACAGAAATGTTTGAAGCCTTGCATGATGGTCGGCTAAAAGCAATCTGGATACTTTGCACAAACCCGCTAACAAGTTTGCCTAATGCACGATTTGCAGAAGAAGCTTTAAAAAGAGCAAAATTTGTTGTGGTACAGGAAATTACCGACAAGGCAGAGACGCTTGCATATGCTGATGTTATTTTACCAGCAGCAGCCTGGACAGAAAAAGAAGGCACGATGACCAATTCTGAAAGAAGGATAAGTCACCTGAATAAGGTTATAGATGCGCCGGGAGAAGCACTTCCTGATGCAGAGATCATCTGCCGTTTTGCAAAAAAAATGGGCTATAATGGGTTTGAATACAACAGCATGGAGGATATCTATAAAGAACATGCAAAGCTTACCTATAGAACCAGCATTAATATACACGGACTTGATTATAAACAAATTGATAAGAGCAATACCCTGCAATGGCCTTTCAACAAAAGAACTGAGAGTGGTACAAAACGTCTGTTTACAAATCATTCATTTCATACAAGTTCAAAGAAAGCGATTATACACAGCCC
>NZ_CAMLHF010000124.1 GCF_946479715.1 uncultured Pedobacter sp.
TTCTCCTGTATTTAAAATGAATACAGAAAAATAACTGTCCAATTAAGCAGAAGGCTGATTTACTAAATAAAAAAAATCCCGGCGATGAGCCGGGATTTTTTTTATTTAGTATCTATCCTAAAAAAGGATAGCGATAATCCTTTGGTGGATCAAAAGTTTCCTTAATAGTACGTGGAGAAACCCAGCGCAGCAGGTTAATCATTGATCCGGCTTTATCATTTGTACCCGATCCTCTGGCACCGCCAAAAGGTTGCTGTCCAACAACAGCACCGGTACATTTATCATTAATATAGAAATTACCGGCAGCGTTTCTTAAACGCTGAGTAGCCTTTTCTATCGCATAACGATCCTGAGCAATAACAGCGCCTGTTAAGGCATAAATAGAAGTAGTATCGATAATGTCCAGAACTTTATCAAAATCTTTATCCTCGTAAACGTATATTGTTAATACAGGGCCAAAAAGCTCTTCACACATTGTGGTGTACTTTGGATCCTTAACAACAAGAACCGTAGGCTCAATAAAGTAACCTTTAGATTTATCATAATTTCCACCTGCAATAATCTCTACAGATTTGTCTTGCTTGGCTTCATCAATATATTTAGCTAGTTTATTGAAAGATTTCTCATCAATAACTGCATTAATGAAATTACTGAAATCTTCAGTTCCACCCATTTTAAAGGTAGCCAGATCACGAATCATTAAATCCTTAATCTCAGGCCATACGGTTTTCGAAACATATACACGAGAGGCCGCAGAACACTTCTGGCCTTGATATTCAAAAGCGCCACGAATAATTGCTGTACTAGATATTTCCGGTTCTGCAGAACCATGAACAAGGATGAAATCCTTCCCACCGGTTTCTCCGACAATACGTGGATAGGTTTTAAATTTATGAATGTTATTACCAATTGTTTTCCAGATATTTTGGAAAACTGCAGTAGAACCTGTAAAGTGAATTCCTGCAAAGTCAGGGTGACTAAAAATCACCTCGCCAGCCTCAGGTCCATCAACATAAACAAGGTTGATCACACCATCAGGTAATCCGGCTTCTCTAAAGATCTGCATTAAAACATTAGCTGCAAAAATTTGAGTATCTGCTGGTTTCCATACCACCACATTCCCCATCATGGCTGCTGATGTAGGAAGATTCCCTGCGATAGCAGTAAAGTTAAATGGAGTTAAAGCAAACACAAAACCTTCTAAGGGGCGTTGTTCAACTCTGTTCCATGATCCTTTGGGCGAAACAGGAGGTTGTTGCTTATAGATTTCAGCCATATAGCTAACATTGAAACGAAGGAAATCGATCAGCTCACATGCCGAATCAATCTCAGCCTGGTAAGCATTTTTCGACTGTCCAAGCATTGTTGCCGCATTTAATTTATAACGATATGGACCTGCAATTAAATCGGCTGCCTTCAGAAAAATTGCAGCACGATGTTCCCATGCCAAATTTTCCCAATCAGCTTTAGCTGCCAAAGCAGCATCAATAGCTTGCTTTACATGGTTTTTATTTCCAATACTATATTTACCCAATACATGTTGGTGATCGTGTGGAGGGGTAACCTTGCCTTTAACTTCTGTATGCACTTCCTCAACACCAATATACATCGGTATCTCAATTTGTTTGGAACGGGCATCAGCTAAAGCGGCCTTTAAAAGTTCACGTTCTTTACTTCCTGGCGCATAACCCAAAATGGGCTCATTTACAGGAGCGGGTACGTTAAAAAATCCTTTAAGCATGTTATAATAAGTTATTTTTACAAAGGTAAACTTTTATTTATTACACAGGTAAATGGCAATCCGTATAAACGTGATAAAATGCGAGGTAATAATTCTTATTTTTGGAACGGCACATGATTAAATACCTCAGATTATTATTACTTCCGTTATCTGTTCTCTATGGCTTAGTAGTTCTCATCAGGAATAAGCTATATGATACAGGTGTGTTTAAGCAAACAAATTTTGACTTACCGGTGATCTGTGTAGGAAACCTTGTTGTTGGAGGATCTGGTAAAAGTCCGGTAACAGAATACCTGGTAAATCTATTGTCTGATAAGCGTATTGCCATCCTAAGCAGGGGATATGGTCGTAAAACCAAAGGGTACATCCTTGCAGATGCAAGCGCAAATGCAGAAACGATAGGCGACGAACCGATGCAGTTTTACAACAAGTTCCCAAACGTTACTGTTGCTGTTTGCGAAGACAGGGTAACCGGGATTAATCTTTTAAAAAGCAATCACGATATTATAATACTAGACGACGCCTTTCAGCACAGAAGCGTAAAACCCGGTTTTAGCATCCTTCTTTTTGAATATCAAAAACTACTAAGTCCACAATTTTTGCTTCCTGCCGGAAATTTAAGAGAACCTTTTGCAGGATATCATCGGGCACAGGCATTGCTGGTTACAAAAGGGCCGGAAAAGATAGATGCTCATCAAAAGCAAGCCTGCTTAAATAGGTTTGATGCCGAAGCAAAAGAAAAACTGTCCTTTTCTTTTCTAACTTATGGTAGCCTTACAAATCTTATTTCAAAAGAACAGCAGCCTTTATCCTCAGTTTTAGGTACTACTTCTGTATTCTTGTTAACCGGGATAGCTAACCCTTTGCCTTTGTTAACTCACTTGCAGAAATATACACACCGTATAGATCACCACGACTATCCTGATCATTATCGCTTTACTGTGCAAAATATTCAGCAACTTGTAAATGCTTTTAATAATGATCCTTCGGAAGAAAAAATAATAATAACAACAGAAAAAGATGCACAACGTTTATTAGATGATATATTAAAAGAATTACTTTTAAATTTGCCTGTCTTTTATTTGCCTGTTAAAATAACATTACCAGAAGAAGATAAAGCTACATTTGATCAAAAGATTTTAGATTATGTTTCAAGCACTACACGAAACCGTTGAATATATAAAACGAAAAACTGATAATTTCCTTCCGGAAATTGGAATTGTTTTAGGAACTGGCCTTGGTGGTCTTGTTAATGATATTGAAGTTGAATATCAGTTAATGTATTCTAACATTCCTAATTTCCCAATATCAACACTTGAATTTCATACCGGAAAGCTAATTTTCGGAAAGCTCAATGGCAAAAGAGTAATTGCAATGCAAGGAAGGCTTCATTATTACGAAGGCTATTCCATGCAGCAAATTACCTTCCCGATCAGGGCAATGAAAGCTTTAGGAATAGCTCACTTATTTGTTTCAAATGCTGCGGGATCGTTAAATCCGGAATTTAAAAAGGGCGATTTAATGGTGATCAACGATCACATCAATTTGCAGCCGGAGAGCCCTTTACGTGGTAGTAACGATTCGGATATGGGACCGCGTTTTCCTGACATGAGCCAGCCCTATAACAGAGCGTTAATAAAGCGAGCAATTAATATTGCTAACGACAACAACATTAAGTGCCATCAAGGCGTTTACATTGCCGTAACAGGACCCAATTTAGAAACTAAAGCAGAATATAATTATTTGAGAATTATTGGAGGTGATGCTGTAGGGATGAGTACCGTGCCAGAGGTTATAGTAGCCAACCACATGAGCATCCCCGTATTCGCAATTTCTGTTTTAACGGATGAGGGATTCCCTGAAGTACTTGAACCGGTTAGTCTTGAAGAAATAATAGAGACAGCAAAGATAGCCGAACCTAAAATGACAAAAATATTGAGCCAGTTAATTTCAACTTTATAATGTATAAAAACATTGCCTTTCTTGTTTTTTGCTTTGTCATCTTCGGTGGTGTACAATTGTTCGCGCAGGATTTAAAAACTACCGTTAATGATAACAAGGAGATGGATTCCTTAAGGAAAAAAGAAGAGGAAGGAAGAGATTCAATAGTATTCACCTCAAGATTTATCAGGTATACTACCCTTAAACTTACAAAGGATAGTATACAAACCATACCTCTGGATACAACACTAACAGGCTTCCAGAATTTTAACATACTTATACAACCAAGAACACCAACAGTAGGGGTTGGTAACTTAGGCCTGGCAGCCAGACCAATGCTTTTTGAGCCTTCTAAAACAATAGGTTTTGACGTCGGCATGCATTCGCTGGATTATTACGCAATGACGCACGATGATGTCAGGTATTACCAGGCAAGAACACCATTTACCAGCCTTTATTATGTTAGTGCTGGCGAGGCAGAGCAGGTTTTTAAAGTTATACACTCTCAGAATATTAAGCCGAATTTTAATGTTGGACTCAATTTTAATAGAATAGGAGCAAACGGTTATTACAGAAGGCAAAGGGGAGACGACCTGAATGGAGCGCTCTTTAGCTGGTACCAATCTCCAAACAAAAGGTATAATTTGTGGGCTAGTGTAGTGTTTAATACCCTTAAAACTCAGGAAAATGGATCTATCCTTAATGATTCTATTTATACTGGTACAAACAATACTGTTGATAAGCTTACTGAACCCGTTAGGCTGCAAACTGGTAAGCGAATATGGCGGCAAACTGGCTTTATGCTTAAGCAAACCTATTTTGTGGGACGGATAGATAGTGTTGCCCAGGAAATAACAAAGAAAATACTCCCTACAAACAAGATATCCTATACTTTGAAGTATGATGCAAATTCCTACGCATTCCAAAAGGATGAAAGCTTTACTTCAGAACGAGTCAGGGAATCTGTTTTTCCAAATGGAATTGGTTTGGCAGATACTACTTTTACTAATGATAGTACAAGATATACCCACATACAGAATGAATTTATCTACAGCTTTTTCCTTAGAGCAAAGGGGAGCTCAATTATCAAAAATGAGCTAAAGCTTGATGTAGGTATAAAACACGACTTTTATAATTATAACCAGATGGTGCTTTACAGAGACCGCACCAGGTTTTATGATTATTCAGCTACCTTTCAAAATGTTACTTTGTTGGGTAATGCCGGGTACCGTTTAAGTAACAAAATAGACTTTAATGTCGATTTACAACAAATCTTTCAGGGACGAAACGTTGGTGATTTTTTATATGAAGCCAAAAGTAATGTGCTGTTAAGTAAATCTGTTGGCCGCATAGTTTTAGGTGCCTATTTCCAAAACAAGTCGCCAGAAGAAACTTATACCAATTACTTCGGAAACCATTACCGTTGGGATACTAATTTCGATCGCACTAAAACCATCAACCTGTCCTTTAATTTTATAAATGAAAAATTTGGCTTTGATGCAGGTGCGCAATACTACTTAATAGATAAATACCTGTATTTTGGTCAGAATGATCAGGGCGGAATCGAACCACTTCAGTTAGGTTCGTCCATAAATCTCTTTAAAATAACTGCAGGTAAAAAATTCAGATTCGGTAAGTTCAATCTGGAGAGTTATGTTGTTTATCAAAAAACAGATAACCCTGATAAGTTACGTACTCCTGAAGTTTATACCTTCAATAGTTTTTATTTGGATCAGACCTTTTTCAAGGTGTTAAAAACCAATGTCGGTTTTGATGTTCGCTACAACACGCCATACAAAGCATATTCGTATTCAACTGCAACCGGTCAGTTCTATATCGGTAAAGATGTAACGTTTGATACCACTCCAATTGTAGATGTATGGGTTAAAGCAAGCTTAAGAAGAGCTAATCTTTTTGTGAAATGCGACTATGTAAACCAAGGCTTACTTTATAAAGGATATTATACAGTTGACCGCTATCCAATGCCAGACCGTTTATTGTTCAAATTTGGTGTAAGCTGGAATTTCTACGATTAAACTACTGAGGACACGTTGTCTTTAAAGCTATCATCATCCTGAAATAAATTCAGGATGATGAGGTTGTCATAGCGATATGCTGAACCTAATTGTTATTACTAAGTCTTCTGTGGTTTCTTTTTAGCTGCAGGAAATAAAACATTGTTTAAAATTAACCTATAACCTGGCGAATTAGGATGTAGATTTAGATCAGTTGGAGGATCTCCAACCGCATGCTGATAATCTTCCGGATCATGTCCCCCATAAAAAGTAAACTGCCCTTTGCCAATCTCGCCGTTTAAATAGCGTACCTCTTCGGCGCCTTTATTTTCACCAAGAACAGTAACACTTGGTTTTACAAAACGTTTTTTAAATGCAGTGGTTTGTCCCATAAAACCCTTAATCACCTTATCATGATTTTGAGTGAGCATAGTTGGCACAAGATCCCATTTTGCAGAAAAATCAAACAGCGTAAAAAAATCGTTAGCCTGTGTAAGTGTTCTGGTCTGAGTAGCATCTATATCAGAAAATTCGTAATTGTTGGGGTTCTCGTCAAGCCTAAAATCCTTAAAAGCAAAAGTGTTATTAAAGTTAAGTTTACTTTGAGCCTGTGGATCGGCCCCGTCTCCATCAAACATGCTTTCGCAAATGTCAACCCCTTCAGCGCTCAGTGCAATATCAAAACTATCAGTACCCGAACACATGGCAAAAAGGAAGCCACCTCCAGTACAGAACTCCTTTATTCGTTTAGCTACGGCAAGCTTCAATTGGGATACTTTAGTAAAACCATTTCTTTTTGCAGTAGCTTCTTGGTTTTTAACATCCTCACGATACCAGGTCGCATTTCTAAAAGCACTCCAGAAGCGACCATACTGACCGGTAAAATCCTCATGGTGCAGATGCAGCCAATCATATGCCGACAATTTATCTTTTAAAACATCATCATCATAAACCACATCGTAAGGAATTTCAGCATAGGTAAGCACCATTGTTACCGCATCATCCCAAGGCAATTTACTTTTAGGGGAATAAACCGCTATTTTTGGAGCTTTTTCAAGCTTCACCATTTCCATATTTACCTGTGGGTCACTAATCTCATTTAAAATAGATGTAACCTTTCCGTCAGCAAGTATCTGATAAGAAACCCCCCTGGTTTTACATTCGTCCTCAATAGCCTTATTGTAGCCAATTAAAAAACTGCCACCCCTGTAATTTAAAAGCCAGCTAACGTCCGCTTTTTGTTTAATGCCCCAATACGCTATACCATAAGCTTTTAAATGGTTTTTTTGATCCTCATCCATGTAAATAAGAATAGACGATGCCTTAGCAGCTACTGTAACTACAAGTAAAAAAAACAGAAGGCCAAATTTTTTCAAGCTTAAAATCATGTGGTTGTATCAGTGAGTACGAATGTATATTTTTTGCATACCAATATAAAATTATAATGTACATATAACGCTTTTAGTATAAATTGCATATAAAAACTATTTTATCTAAGTTTGGCATTTACAAAAAACAACATGAGTAAAGCAATAATTAAAACAGAGAAAGGAAACATGACTGTTCAGTTTTATGATCAGGATGCACCAAATACAGTTGCTAACTTTAAAAAATTAGCTAACGAGGGATTTTATGATGGGGTTATATTTCACAGAGTAATACCAAATTTTGTGGTTCAGGGTGGAGATCCTACCGGAACTGGTGCGGGTGGCCCGGGTTATAAAATTGATTGTGAACTTACTGGCGAGAACCAATATCATGACCGTGGTGTTTTGTCAATGGCACATGCTGGCAGAAACACAGGAGGATCACAGTTTTTTATCTGTCATAGCAGAGACAACACTGCTCACCTTGATAGAAACCATACAGTATTCGGTAAAGTAGTAGAAAATGTCGATATTGTTGATGATATTAAACAAGGTGACAAGATTTTAGGAATAGAAGTAATAGAGGATTAATATGAATTTAAGAGGAATAGTAGCAGTATCTGGGAGACCGGGGCTATTTAAACTAGTAGGGCAAAATAAAGGCGGATACGTTCTTGAGAGCCTTGATGCTCAAAAAGTTAAAATTGTAGCCAATATTACTACAACCAAACTTGCATCATTAGAAGACATTACCATTTATGGCGAAGATGAAGATCTGAAGCTTGTGGATGTTTTGGCTAACATTGCTGCGGCTAAAGGAAACGTTCCTGATGCAAAAACAGACGCAAATGCTTTAAAGGCATTCTTTAAAGAAGTTGCTCCAGATCATGATGAGGAAAAAGTATACACCTCTGATATGAAAAAAATTGTTACCTGGTTCCATTTATTAAAAGAGTTGCCTTTGTTTTCAGAGGAAGCCCCATCAGTAAGTGCAGAACAGGAAGCTTTAAAGGCTGATGAAAAGATCGATAAAAAGCCAAAAGCTACACCAAAACCAGCAAATGCAAAAGCACCGGCTAAAACATCACAGCCAGCTAAAAAAGCAAGCATGACCAGTAAAAAAGGTGTGTAGTTAGCGAATTACAATATTATATAAGAGCCCGATCAACATCCATGTAGATCGGGCTCTTTGTTGTTTTAAGCCAGATACCAGATCAGTAAAAACGCTATTGCCGATATAACTATGGCAATGATATAACTTAAACGATCCTTCCCCCTGTCGCTTTTAAACTTATAGTTTCTTTTATATTCTGATGGTAAACGCATAATAAATCTCCTTTTAATAATGATGAGAGCGGGATTAAATTTCCATAAAATTAATACAGATTATTCATGGTGATATGGTTCTCCTTTTAATATACTAAAAGCCCTGTATAGTTGCTCTACAAAAAATAAGCGCACCATTTGATGAGAGAAAGTCATATCTGAAAGCGACATGCTCCCGTTGGCTCTTTTATAAACAGATTCATCAAACCCATATGGCCCACCTATTACAAATACCAAATGTTGAACACTTCCAATCATCTGTTTGTTCAAATAATTTGAAAATAGTATAGAAGTATATTTTTTTCCTTTCTCGTCGAGCAAAATTACCGTATCCGGATTACTGATGTGTTTTAACATCATTTCAGCTTCCTTTGCCTTTTGTTGCGCTTCACTTAAGTTCTTAGTGTTTTTTACATCAGGAATAACAATCATATTAAACCCGATATAGTGTTTTAGCCGGTTTAAATACTTCTCAATACCTTCAATAAGATATTTTTCTTCTGTTTTTCCTGTAACAAGTAGTGTAATCTTCATCTAATTAGCAGCGTAATAATCAATTCCCTATATTTATCAAACTGGGCCGAAGCAAAATAGTTCAATGGAGAAAAATACAATGATAAGAACAAAAGATAGCATTTTAAACGATTACAGAAATAATGTAGCAAGTCAGCAAACTCAGATCGATGGCCTCAAGAGCAAGCTTAATAAAATATCATTCTCCCGTTTGGGCTTGTTTATTGCCGAAATAATAATAGTAGCGCTTATCATAAATATTGGTTTTTCGTGGGTATTAATAGTGTTAACTGCTATTCCGGTAATCTTTTTCATGGTTTTGGTTAAAAGGCAAGTTGCAGTACAACAAGAGCTAACCTATGCCGAACAACTTTTGTGGGTTTACCAAAATGAAGTAAATCATATTACTTCAAATACTAATGGATATAGCGATGGAGAGAACTATAGCGACGAATACCATCCATATTCATCAGATTTGGACATTTATGGGCAAGGCACTTTGTTCTCTTACATCAATCGTTGCAATACAAATAATGGCTTAAATATCCTTGCAGAAAATCTTGGTAGGCCAAATGAAAAGGACGTCATTTTACAGCGACAAGAAGCTATTGCCGAAATGACTGAGCATATAGACAAAACCTTTCACTTCCGAGCGGAATTACAAAACCACAAACCCGGTCAACTCGATGTTATTAAGGATAAGTTGGAGCATCAGCTGCCCAATCAGCTAAAATTTACTCACAATAAAACCCTTCAGTTATATGTAAAAATAGGGCCTTTTATTACTTTCGGGGTGCTTATACTTGGTGCAATATTCGGTGGTTACGTATGGAAAATATTTGGCCTTGTAGCCTTATTTAATATGGCACTCATTTTCTTCAACCTGAAATACATCAACCTTGTTTATTATGGATTTACAGGCGGATCAAATTTATTAGATGCCTTTTCGGGTACAATAAAGTGGACAGAAGATATTACCTGGAAGAGCCCCTATATTAAGGACTTTTTTAAGGGAAATGATAGCGACAGCCTAACAAACGATCCTGTAAGTAAACAAATCAAACAGCTATCCTCCATCATTAAAGCATTTGACAACAGGCTCAATCCATTTGTAGGCTTTTTTTTAAACCTGTTTTTGCTCCTCGATTTAAAATGCTCCTTCGATTTAAATAAATGGTATGTAAAGTCGTCAACTAATCTGGTAGGTGGCCTGTATAGGATCAGTCAGTTCGAAGAGCTGATTTCGTTTGCTACACTTAAGCACAATCAACCAGACTGGAACTTCCCGTCAATTGCCGATAATTTTAACTTAAAGGGCATTGAACTAGGGCATCCATTAATTCACGAAAGAGAACGTGTAGTAAACAATTTTAGTCTGGGTGCCCATCCTACAGTTGATATTGTTACGGGCTCAAATATGGCAGGGAAAAGTACATTTCTGCGCACAGTTGGTATTAACATGGTGCTCGCATTTGCAGGTGCACCCGTCTGCGCTAAAGAAATGTCGCTTTCTATATTTAAAGTACTTTCCTATATGCGTATCAAAGATTCTTTGAACGATCATACCTCAACCTTTAAAGCAGAGCTTAACAGGCTAAAAATGATACTCGATGCTATCAATGTTTCTGCAAATTCGTTTGTGTTGATTGATGAAATGCTTAGGGGAACCAACAGTAAGGATAAATATCTTGGATCTAAAGTATTTATAGAAAAATTAATTACACAAAGCACACCTGCTCTGTTTGCAACCCACGATTTACAACTCTCAGAGATGGAAGCAGATCATGGCGATAATGTAAGGAACTATCATTTTGATATTCAAATAGCAGAGGATGAGATGGAGTTTGATTATAAGTTGAAACATGGTCCTTGCAAAACTTTTAATGCGGCCATACTACTCAAACAAATAGGCTTAACATTAAGTTAATACCATAATGCCATATTGCCTTTAATAACTGCAGGTATGATTAAAGCATCTGATTTTGGTGAGGATTTTTTATGGGGTGTGGCTGTAGCTGCAGCACAAATTGAAGGTGCTTCTGATAGCTATGGCAAAGGTCCATCTATTTGGGATACCTTTTCTAAAAGATCAGGTAAAATAAAAAAAGGACATGGCCCCAAACATGCCTGCGATTTTTACCATAAATACAAAGAAGACATAGCACTCGTTAAAACACTTGGCTTCTCCATTTTCCGATTTTCAATAGCCTGGTCCAGAATCCTTCCTTATGGTAAGGGGGCTATAAATAAAGAAGGAATTCTTTTTTACCACAACGTGATAGATGAGTGTCTTCTTAACGGGCTAATTCCTTATGTAACACTTTACCATTGGGATTTACCGGATGCTTTGGAAGATGAGGGCGGGTGGACTGCTTATAGCATCAACGATTCCTTTAATAACTTTGTATCTATATGCGCAAAAGAGTATGGCGATAAGGTTAAGAACTGGATAGTTTTGAATGAACCTTTCGGCTTTACTTCGCTGGGATACATGTTGGGCGTACATGCACCTGGAAAAACGGGCTTAACCAATTTCTTTTCTGCCGTTCATCATACTGCAATAGCACAAGCCGATGGAGGCCGGATACTAAGAGCCGAAGTGCCTAACGCCAATATTGGAACAAGCTTCTCTTGCTCTGAAATTGTTCCGTTTACGCAAAGCGATGCCGATATAACCGCTGCTAAAAGGATTGATTGTTTGATGAACAGGTTATTTATTGAACCTACATTAGGACTGGGTTATCCGGGAGCAGATTGGGATTTGATGGAGAAATTTTCCATTCAGCATTCTACCTGGCGACACACTAAGCGGCTAACTTTTGATTTCGATTTTATTGGTCTACAAAATTATTTCCCCTTAACTATAAAGTATAATGCATTTATCCCTGTTTTGCAGGCATGGGAAGTTAAAGCTAAAAGCAGGAAAAAACCACACACTGCAATGGGATGGGAAATAAATGCCGATAGCTTTTACAATATCATTAAGCAATTCGCTTCCTATCCGGGGATTAAGAAATTAATGATTACTGAAAATGGCGCAGCTTATCATGATAAGGTATCGGGCAATCATGTTCATGATCCGGAACGCATAGCTTATTTTCAGCTTTATTTGGCAGCCCTGCTAAAAGCCAAAAATGAAGGGTTAAATATTACAGGCTACATGGCCTGGACATTAATGGATAATTTTGAATGGGCCGAGGGTTTTAATGCCCGTTTTGGTTTAGTACATACAGACTTTAAAACTCAGCACAGAACCATAAAGGATTCCGGTTTCTGGTTTCAGCAGTTTTTGGCATCCGATTTATAAATCAGCTATAGTAAAGTAGTGTCTGGAATTTTTCATAATTCATCAGAAGTCTATTTGGTTTGGCCTTGATAGGGCGTTACTAGGGCCTTCTTAGGGTTAATTGCCCTGCCAAGGCCCTAGTAACGCCCTATCAAGGCCCTGTCAATGCCCTCGCAACAGATAAATGTCAGGGGCATTATATAATCCCAAATGAAAAGCTTTTTGTACATTTATATCCAAAGTATATTAAATGGATAAGATTGTAGTATTTGAAACTTTTTATAACCCAATTGAGGCCAATATTGTGAAAGCAAGATTAATGGATAGCGGCGTTCAATGTTTTTTATCAGATGAAAATACAATTACCATAAACCCTTTATATACTCAGGCACTTGGCGGTGTTAAGCTGCATATCTTTGAAAAGGACATCCCTTTGGTGAAGGACATTCTTCAGGATGAAAATATTCAGTTACCTCAGGAAGAGACCGAGCCGGGCGTTGAGATTTGTCCTAACTGTGGTTCTAATCACGTAGGGTATGTACAAGCTACAAAAAAGAGATTTAACTTATTAACTATGATCGTTTCTTTCGCGCTAATGATCTATCCTTTTTATGCAAAGAAAACCCGTCATTGCTTTGATTGCGAGCACGAATTTTAGCCTCAATTAAAATTAAACTACTGCCTTTTTATCCCGTTCAACAGATAGCACTCCATTACCTTCAATCAAGAAACAAATCAGGCCGATCAGTACAATCACAGAAACCCAGAATTCTGCATAAGGGCTAAATATGTTTGCTCTCAAATTAACAAAGAATACTGCTACAATAAGTATTGGTAAATTGAGCAGGCAAAATAAGCGTGTGTGCGAGCCGACAGCAATGAGGAGTCCGCCGATGATGTGAAGCACTATAATTATGTGCGCCAGTAAGCTAATTGATACTGCTACACCCAACATAGCATCTTTCATCATATTGGTAAAGGCGTGAAGATTTGATGCAAATGCGATACCTTTCCAAATGAGTACTAAGCCTAAAAGTATTCTAAAATAGTCGAGCCATTTTGGGTGATGACGATTACCCCAATTTTGAATTTTTGTGAGCACGTTCATAATCTTGAATTTTGGTTATATGAATTTACATAAAAAAAAGTAAAAAGGAACAGGATTGCATGAAACAAAGACTTTACGATTTGGGTAGATGAAGTAAATGGTTTTAGCATATAAATTATTACCTTTAATTTGACAAACCTGAACCAAATATATTGTAATCACAAAAACCTAACCTTATAGATTAAACCACTATTTTCATGAATTTTATTAATAAACTCGTAATAATCATTGTAGCCGTGTTTGGATTATCGGCTGTTTCAAAGGCTCAAACTAAAGGTATTGAGCTTAAGTCTCCTAATGGGGGATTGAAAGTATCCATTAATATATCCGACAAAATATATTATTCCATTTTCTCCGGGGAGGATTTGTTGTTAGAAAATAACCACCTACAGATGAACCTCAGAAATGAAATTTTAGGGCAAAATCCAAAACTAACCAGTAGCAAAAAAGGGCAGGGTAATGAAATCATTAAACCTTATGTTTCTTTGAAATTTTCTACTGTAAAAAGTAACTATAATGCTCTGACATTTAATTTTAAAGGTAATTATGCTGTGGAGTTTCGTGCTTTTGATGATGGGATTGCTTATCGCTTTATTATCAGTAAGAAAGGAAGTGTTGAGGTGATGAATGAGGAATTTTCGGTGAACTTCCCAGGAGATTATACGCTTCATTTGCAACAACCAGGAGGATTTAAAACTGCCTATGAAGAGCTGTACTCGCAGGTGCAATCAAAGGATTGGAAGCCTGAAAATAAAATGTCGACCCTTCCAGTACTTATAGATACAAAGAAAAAATATAAGATATTGATAAGCGAATCAGATTTGACAGACTATCCTTGTTTGTTTCTTAAGGGAACCGGGAATAATGGTATGTCATCAGCTTTTCCTAAAGTCCCGCTGGAATTTGGTGATGATGGCGATCGGAGTCTAAAAATACTTAAGGAGGCTGATTATATTGCAAAAACTTCGGGTACACGTAATTTTCCATGGAGATATTTTGTGGTAACATCTAATGATAAGCAACTGCTTGAGAATACGATGACTTTAAAACTAGCTTCGCCAAGTGTACTTAAAGACCCTAGTTGGGTTAAACCAGGGCAGGCAAGCTGGGAGTGGTGGAATGATGCGGCGCCTTATGGACCGGATGTGAATTTTATTTCGGGTTATAACCTGGCGACTTATAAATATTACATAGATTTTGCTGCTAAATTTGGTATACCATATATTATTATGGATGAGGGCTGGGCAAAGAGTACTACTGATCCTTATACGCCAAATCCGGATGTTGATGTACATGAGCTGATCCGCTATGGTAAAGAGAAAAATGTAGGGGTTGTATTATGGTTAACCTGGTTAACTGTTCATAAGAACATGGAGTTGTTTAAGACTTTTCAGGAATGGGGGGTAAAAGGGGTTAAAATAGACTTTATGGACCGCAGTGATCAATGGATAGTTAATTACTATGAGGACGTTGCAAAAGAGGCGGCTAAACATAAATTGTTTGTCGATTTCCATGGTGCATTTAAACCTGCTGGTCTGGAGTATAAGTATCCAAACGTGATTTCTTACGAAGGGGTTAGAGGAATGGAGCAAATGGGTGGATGTTATCCGGATAATAGTTTATATCTCCCGTTTATGCGTAATGCTGTTGGTCCAATGGATTATACTCCCGGTGCTATGATAAGTATGCAACCTGATGCTTATAGAGCCGAGAGGCCAAATGCAGCAAGTATTGGTACACGCGCTTATCAATTGGCATTATTCGTTGTTTTTGAAAGTGGAATACAGATGTTAGCTGATAACCCTACGCTTTATTACAGGAATCTGGATTGCACTGAATTTATCACAAGTGTACCAACTACCTGGGATGAAACAAAAGCACTAGAGGCTAAAATGGGTGAGGTTGCTGTAGTAGCTAAGCGCAAAAAAGACAAATGGTTTGTAGGGGCAATAGCCAATGGTAAGGAAAAAGAGAGAACTGTTTCTTTAAATTTTGATTTCCTTGAAAAAGGTAAAACATATACAATGACTTATTTTGAGGATGGAATTAATGCCGGTCGCCAGGCAATGGATTATAGAAAGAAAACAGTACAGGTTAAATCGGGAGACAACATTGATATTAAGATGGTTCGCAATGGCGGATGGGCTGCAGTAATTATGTAACTGGGCAAATGATATAAGAAAGGGGTTGATACTTTAAATATCAACCCCTTTCTTATATTGAGATGTAAGCTACTAAGCGTTTTTAGCTGCGGCTTCTCTACGAATGATATTCAATGCACCACCTGCTTTGAACCATTCGATTTGTTGTTCGTTGTAACTGTGATTAACAGATATCTCTTCTTTAGTTCCATCAGCGTGGTTTAACACTAAAGTAAGCGGAACATCAGGTGTAAATGTTGTTAATCCAATGATATCGATAACATCATTTTCTAATATTTTATCGTAATCTTCTTTGTTAACAAAGGTTAAACCAAGCATACCTTGTTTTTTAAGGTTGGTTTCGTGGATACGGGCAAATGATTTTACCAATACGGCACGTACGCCTAAATGACGAGGTTCCATAGCTGCGTGCTCACGGCTTGATCCTTCACCATAGTTTTCATCACCGATAACGATAGAACCTAATCCGGCAGCTTTATAAGCTCTCTGGGTTGCTGGTACAGGACCATATTCGCCAGTGATCTCATTTTTAACTGAATCAGTTTTGTCGTTAAAGTAGTTTACAGCACCAATTAACATATTGTTAGAAATGTTATCCAGGTGACCGCGGAATTTTAACCATGGACCAGCCATTGAGATATGGTCGGTAGTACATTTTCCTTTTGCTTTGATCAGCAATTTAAGTCCTTTAAGGTCTGTGCCTTCCCAAGGAGTAAACGGATCAAGTAGTTGTAACCTGTGTGAAGTTGGAGAAACAAGTACTTCTACTTTACTTCCATCTTCAGCTGGCTGCTGGTAACCTGCATCTTCAACTGCAAAACCTTTAGTAGGTAATTCAAATCCAGTTGGAGCATCAAGTTTTACTTGTTCGCCTTTATCGTTTGTTAAAGTATCTGTTAATGGGTTAAAGCTTAAATCGCCCGCAATAGCTAGTGCTGTTACTAATTCCGGAGAACCAACAAAGGCAAAAGTATTAGGGTTACCATC
>NZ_CAMLHF010000125.1 GCF_946479715.1 uncultured Pedobacter sp.
TGAAAATTTAAAAGCAAGAGACATAGATGGACTAATTGTCATCGGTGGAGACGGAACTTTTACAGGAGCCCTGAGATTTGCAAAGAAGCATGGCGTAAAAGTTATAGGTATTCCTGGAACTATTGATAACGATTTATACGGATCAGATTTCACTTTAGGATATGATACCGCAATAAATACAGTTATTGAAGCCATTGACAAAATCAGAGATACAGCCGACTCACATGACAGGTTGTTCTTTATTGAAGTAATGGGCAGAGATTCGGGATGTATCGCTTTAAGAAGTGCGATTGCCAGTGGTGCGGAAGCGGTTTTGTTACCTGAAAGAGAAACTAGTGTTGATGAATTGGTAGCTCAGCTCGAAGCTGGTGCAGCTACTAAAAAATCATCGAGCATAGTTATTGTTTCTGAAGGACATAAAGACGGTGGAGCTTTTGACATTGCCAAAAAAGTGAAGGAAAGATTTAATCACTATGATACAAAAGTGACTATCTTAGGCCACCTTCAACGAGGAGGCAGCCCAAGTAGTTTCGACAGGATACTAGGAAGCAGACTCGGCTTTGCTGCTGTAAATGAACTTTTAAAAGGGAACACCATGCGAATGGTTGGCCTGCGTGGTAATGATATACACACAACCACTATTGAAGAAGCACTTACAAAGCATAGCTTTAAATTGGAAAGTGATTTATTGGAAATGACTAAAGTCTTATCAATATAAATATGATTGCAGTAGTTTATAGCGGATCAAAAACAGCGTTCTGGAAAATTGCACGGGATGGTAAAACCATTGCCGAATGCACTATGCCCGGTATTAATCCCTGTTTTAATGATCAGAAAGCAATACTGCAATTTTTAAATAAAAAGGCTACTCTGATTAATCATGCCGAAAGCATAAAGAAAATATATGTGTTCGCTGCAGGGGCTTCCTCAGTAGAAAGAAGGAACGAATTGGCAGAAACGCTTGGTATCTTCTTTAAGTATAGCAAGATCACCGTTAAGGATGATTTGTATGGGGCAGCAATTTCAGCATGCTACAATAACAGTGGCATTGTAGGAATATTGGGCAGTGGCGCCAATTGTGCTTATTTTGATGGTAAAAGTCCTGAGAAAAATAACTTCGGCCTTGGATTTATTCTAGGTGACGAAGGCTCAGCAACTTATCTGGGAAAGATTCTGGTAAAGGCCTTTCTTCAGGAAAAATTACCAAAAGATTTGCAAAGTGAATTTGAGGTTAAATATAATCTTGACAGACCGCAAATACTTGAGCGCGTGTATAAAAAACCAATGGCTCAGCAGTTTTTCAGTTCTTTCTTCGATTTTTTCCTTGAGAACCGCAACCATAAATATATACTAGATCTAATAGATAAAGCGTTTGAAAGTTACTTCAAAATATATCTGTTGCCAACAATAAAGCTACACCCTGGAAAGGAAATACATTTTGTAGGTCTTGTTGCAGGAACATTTCAGGAGCAATTAAGGGAAACAGCAGAAAAACACGGATTAAAAATAACATCAATTACTAAAGAACCAATATATAATTTACTAAACTACTATTCAAATTAATAAGATGAGCAAAATTGGAATAAACGGCTTTGGCCGTATCGGCAGACTGGTTTTTAGAGCTGCTTTAAAAAGAGGATTAGATATCGTTGCAATCAATGACTTAGTTGAGCCAGATTACATGGCTTATATGTTAAAGTATGATACTACACATGGTCGTTTTGATGGTACTATCGCTGTAGAAAATGGAAATCTTGTAGTAAACGGAAAAACCATCCGTATCACTGCTGAAAGAGATCCGGCAAACTTAAAATGGAATGAAGTTGGTGTAGAAACTGTTATTGAGTCAACTGGTTTATTCTTAACTCAAGCAGACGGCGCAAAACACATTGCTGCAGGTGCAAAAAGAGTAGTATTCTCTGCTCCGGCAAAAGACGATACCCCTACTTACGTAATGGGTGTAAATCATCATAAATTAACTGCAGACCAAACCATCGTTTCAAATGCATCTTGTACTACTAACTGCTTAGCACCAATCGCTAAAGTATTAAATGATAATTTTGGTATCGTAGAAGGTTTAATGAGTACTATTCACGCGGTAACTGCAACTCAAAAAACAGTTGACGGTCCTTCAGCTAAAGACTGGAGAGGCGGACGTGGTGGTTTCTCTAACATCATCCCTTCATCAACAGGTGCTGCTAAAGCTGTAGGCTTGGTACTTCCTGAATTAAAAGGTAAATTAACTGGTATGTCTTTCCGCGTTCCTGTAGCCGACGTTTCTGTAGTCGATCTTACTGTACGTTTGGAAAAACCTGCTACTTACGAAGACGTAAAAAAAGCCATGAAAGCTGCCTCTGAAGGTGAGTTGAAAGGCGTATTAGCATATACTGAAGACGAAGTAGTTTCTTCTGATTTTATCGGCGATGAGCACGCATCAATTTTTGACGCTAAAGCTGGTATTTCATTGAATGATAACTTCGTTAAAGTGGTTTCTTGGTATGATAACGAATGGGGCTATTCTAATGCATTAGCTAAATTCGTAGAGTACTACGGAAACTTAAAGTAAAACCCGTTCATACAGGTTTATATTTGGTTAGAAAAGGGATGTGCGTGGATGCGACATCCCTTTCTTGTTTCTATCTATTTTCCCAATTACATTTTAGAATTTATAAATCAACCTGGGCTATATAAATAGCTTTAGGCAATTTATAGAATACATCAACCGTAACCTGGCAAAGCCACATTTGATGATTATACAATTCACCCCTATAGGTTTCCATAATATAATTACCACCACCAATAGTATTAGTTAAGTCTTCAACAAGTCTAATCCTGTCGGCACCCTCAAACTGTTCATCACTCATCTCTAAGTAGCATTCATTAGCATATCCACTAACTTTATCGAGCATAGTATCTGCTCCATCCACCATTTGCAAATCATCAATTGAACCGCCCCATTCAGGCAGATCAATGTACCACTTACCGTCAGCTGTCTTGTAAAATCTAAATGTATCCTTCATATCTTATCGGGTGGGGAAATAAAAACCATTTTATGAATATCGTAACTTACGCCTTTATGGACCATCGTTTTACTTTTCTCTGTTAAGAATTTGAAACCAACTGATTCATAGCACCTAATTGCCGCATAATTCTTCTCCCAGGTAAAAAGTTCAACGGTATTTGTTTTGTAAAGCCGCTTAGATTCTTTCAGCATCAACTTAATAAAATACCGTCCTAATCCCTTGCCCCGAAGTAATGGTTCTCCTACAAGAATCCTGGCTAATCTTGGACAGCCACTGTCCTGGGGGATGATCTCTCCAAAAGCAAACGGAAGCTTTTCTAAAGTGTAGCCTATATAGAAATGACGATCCGGGTAAGTTTTCTCATAATCTTGAATTTGCTGTTCCGTTAAAGGATAAGAAAAATCAGTCCCAGAGAACTGAAGCAAAAGCGCTGCATCGGTTATCCACTTCCGCAGTAATTTAAAATCTGAACTCTTATATGGTTTAAGCATTTCCTTAAATATCTATTCCAAATCTATTGTTAAGGATTTACACCAGCAAGAAGAAAGTTAAAAGCATTATTTTTTTATTCATATCAATGTTACTAAGTTATATTTGGATATTTAATGTCAGAATTTAACTTTGTTAAAACCAAATATTCCTCTTATCTCAAAATTTTATGAAAACTATTTTTTACGCCCTTCTTACAACCATTGCCTTCTCTGCTTGTCAAGGCAATAAGGAAAATGCCGCAACTTACACTCCGAGAGTGCTAACAGCAACAGAAAAATTCAACTATTATCCTGAAACCAGAGGCGACACCTTAGCTCTTATTACTGCCGAAGGTGATAAAAAAGCGGCTGAAGAAGCAACAGAGGTGTTTAGTGTAAAATACAAGGATACAGTTATTCAAATCCAAACAAATCCGGCAGACAAAGCCTCCGCTATAGGTAAATTCTCTACTGCTGAATATGTAAATACTCAAAAAACTGCTTTACTTGTACAAATTGCAGACAACTCAGGTCTGGTAGCTCCTGTATATTTAATCACAATAACAGATAAAAAACCAGAAGTAATTAGCCTTTACAGAGCATCTAAAGGTAAAGAGGATAAAAAATATACCAAGGGAATTATCAAAACCGGAAGAGATGGTTATTTAGTTAATAATGATTTCTTTGTTGCCAATGTTAACGCTAAGGTTTTCTTAATTAAAAGACAAAATCCGGACGAAAGGATCCAGGGAGAATTCATGCTGAAATCTCCGGATAAACAAACATTTGCATTTCTAGGCGAAAAATCTTTTTTCCAGGTGCACTATCCTACAGGAAAAGCATATGATCAGCCTTTAAAAACTTTGCCAACTGCAAAAGGAAATGATCTGTTTGTATGGATTCAGGAAAACTATAAATGGGATAGAGATAAAGAAGGCATTTCACACTTAATCCCTAGCGACAACGATAAGATTGTCGATTTAAAATCATTCAAGTAAGCATTACAAATTGTACATAAAAAGCGTCTGTATCTGCACCTATGATACAGGCGCTTTTTTATGTACATTAGATCAACAAAATAAAAAAACTGCATGAAAACATCATTTAAGGTTCCTTTATTTGCAATGCTTGCAATTCTAACCTCTTGTCAAAATACCGACAAAAAGTCGACAGCAGATGGCACGACTTTATCACCCTCAAACCCCTTTCTTAACCAGAGCAAACTACCTTATCAGGCGCCTGATTTTGATCATATAAAAAATAGCGACTTTAAGCCTGCCTTCGAAGAAGGGATGAAAATTCATTTAGAAGAAATTCAGAAAATTGCTGGCAATACCGAAACGCCAACGTTCGAAAACACGCTCGTAGCAATGGAAAAATCGGGCGAAATGCTGACGAGGGTAAATAGGATATTTGGCGTCCTCACAGGTGCAAATACGAACGATGAGCTACAAAAATTACAAGAAGAATTTGCACCTAAACTTGCTGCTCACCAGGATGCTATATCATTAAATCCTGAGCTATTCAAAAGGATCGAATCCATTTATAATACAAGAGAAAAGTTAAAATTAGATCAGGAATCAAAACGATTAATAGAATATTATTATCAGACATTTGTTTTAGCCGGAGCCAAACTTTCAGAAACAGACAAAACAAATCTTAAAAAGCTGAATGAACAGGAAGCCTCTTTAAGTGCCAAATTTTCTAATCAACTCCTTGCTGCTGCCAAAGCAGGTGCTTTAGTTGTTAATGACAAATCAGAACTTGCAGGCTTATCAGAAGGTGAGCTTGCTGCTGCTGCCCAAACTGCGAAAGCGAATAAGTTAGAAGGCAAATGGATGTTACCTCTTCAAAATACTACCCAGCAACCTTCGTTGCAAATGTTATCAAACCGTACAACCAGACAAAAGCTCTTTGATGCTTCCTGGAACCGCGCTGAGCGAAACGACACAAACGACACCAGAAAAGCTATTGTTGAAATAGCAAAAATCAGAGCAGAAAAAGCAAAACTTATCGGTTTTCCTAATTATGCTACATGGAAACTGCAGGATCAAATGGCTAAAACTCCTGCCGCAGTAGAAACCTTCTTTTCAAAACTAGTTCCCTCCGCAACAGCAAAAGCCAAAGCTGAAGCCGCTGATATCCAGGCTGTAATTGATCAGCAAAAGGGTGGTTTTAAAGTAGAGCCATACGACTGGAATTACTATGCAGAACAGGTTCGCAAAGCGAAATACGATCTGGATGAAAATCAGATAAAACCTTATTTCGAATTAAACAAGGTACTTCAAAATGGTGTATTTTATGCTGCTACCCAACTTTATGGCATCACATTTAAAGAACGCACAGATCTTCCGGTATATCATAAAGATGTTAAAGTATATGAGCTATTTGATAAAGACAATACTACCATAGGCTTGTTTTACTGTGACTATTTTAAACGTGACAACAAATCTGGAGGCGCCTGGATGGACAATATGGTTGGTCAATCTAAGCTATTGGGTACTAAACCAGTAATTTTCAACGTATGTAACTTCACTAAACCAGCATCTGGTCAGCCGGCATTAATCAGCTTTGATGATGTAACTACAATGTTCCATGAGTTTGGTCATGCGCTACATGGTTTCTTTGCGAACCAACAATACCCAAGCTTATCTGGTGCCAATGTTGCAAGGGATTTTGTGGAGTTCCCATCTCAGTTCAATGAACATTGGGCAATAAACCCAATGGTATTTAAAAATTACGCTGTTCATTATAAAACAGGTGAGCCAATGCCACAAACATTGGTTGATAAGATCAAAAAGGCTGGTACATTTAATCAGGGCTATGCATTAACAGAAGTCCTTGCAGCCGCTTCACTCGATATGCAATGGCATAAGCTATCAGCAACAGATCCTTTGCAGGATGCAGACAAATTTGAAACCACAGCCTTACAAAAAACACATCTTGATTTATCTTATGTTCCATCGCGCTACCGCTCTTCTTACTTTTTACACATCTGGGGAAATGGTTATGCCGCGGGTTATTATGCCTACCTATGGACAGAGATGTTAGATCATGATGCATTCTCCTGGTTCGAAGAAAACGGAGGATTAACCCGTGCCAATGGTCAACGCTTTAGAGACATGATACTTTCAAAAGGCAACACAGAAGATTATGGTAAGATGTTTAGAGATTTCCGCGGACATGATCCAAATATTTCTGCAATGCAGAAATATAGAGGCTTAATCACAAAATAACATATAAAGGGAACCGGCTAATTACCGGTTTTCTTTTTTAAACCTTCCTCCTATCCAAACCGATAAAAAAGACAACACCAGGAATACAACAAGTACATAAAAACAGTTTACGAATACTGTAGCGTACCCATATTTTGCCACATCTACAAAGGGGTAAGGGTAAAATCCTGATGCAGATCCTCTGTATAAGATAAACATCAAATAAATAAAAGGATAAATAAGCCAGCTAAAGGCATCATTCCATTTCAATGAATCTTTAGCTACAAACAAGAACCAGTATACTACAAATAAAATAGGAATAATTAAGTGAAGTAACTCGTCTACTACCAGTTGTAAGCCCTTTGGTTCCCATGTAAACCTCAATATCAGATTGTAAATTAAAGCCACTACAGTAATATAAACTGCAGTTGCAGTTAGGGTAGTCGGCTTTATAAAGAACCCGCTTTCCTTTCGTTTCAGCAAAAGTGAAGTAAAGCACAATGCTACAAGAATATTAGTTAAAACTGTAAAGTAGCTGAAATACCTGATAACTGACTCATCAACCGGCACAATATTACTTTGCGTAGTAAGATAAAGCTGTGCTATTAGTGCAAACCAGCTTAATACAACACCTGTTATTAACAACCAATTACCGCCTTTGATATTACTTTGTTCCATGCTAACACCAAGTTACGGAAAAAGGAATACATAAATGCAAGGCCAAAAAAGTTTAATCATTGGCTATTAAGGAATAATAATCTTAATCTGTATACCCTATCTTAGATATTGTTAACCAAATCAATAAACTTCTAATCAACGAAGCATTCATGTCCATTTTAAAAGCATTTATAACCACTGGTATTCTCACTGCATTAACATTTAGCTCATCTACAGCACAAGACATTGAACGATGGGACAAACAAGCCAATGAAAAAGAGAATCCTAATGCCAAATGGTTTAAAGAAGCAAAATTTGGCATGTTTATTCACTGGGGCTTATATTCAAAACTTGGGG
Organism: uncultured Pedobacter sp.; assembly: GCF_946479715.1. The sequence continues at coordinate 7,723 of NZ_CAMLHF010000125.1, forward strand.
GTGTATGGAATGGCAAAGATTATTATGGCAGTGGCGAGTGGTTAATGCATCAGGCTAAAGTACCTGCAGCTGATTATGCAAAAGTTGCTAAAGAATTTAATCCCGTAAAATTTAATGCAGATGAATGGGCCGATCTTGCAAAGGATGCAGGCATCAAGTACATGGTAATTACCGCTAAACATCACGAAGGTTTTGCAATGTACGATTCAAAAGTTAGTGATTTTAATATCGTAAAGGCTTCTCCTTACGGAAAAGACCCCATGAAAGCGCTTTCAAACGCCACAAGAAAAAGGGGTATACAATTTGGCTTTTACTATTCTCAGTTTCTGGATTGGCACGAGCCAAACGGCGGTGGCAACAAATGGGACTTTGACGAAACAAAAAAAGACTACTTAAAATATTATAAAGAAAAGTCAATTCCGCAGCTAAAGGAACTGCTTACCAATTACGGTGATCTTGGTATTGTTTGGTTTGATATGCCAGGCGGTCTGGATAAAAAACAAACTCAGGAACTGGTAGACAGTATGCATGCCCTGCAGCCTAAGAGCCTCTTCAGTAGCAGAGTTGGGCAAGGACTGGGAGATTACCGCACCTTTGGTGATTCTGAAGTTCCTGCAACACCAATAAAAGGTGCCTGGGAATCCATATACACGCACAACGATTCATGGGGATATATTAGTCATGATATGAACTTTAAGTCTCCCAAAGAGATCATCCAGCTACTTGCAACCGTAGCTTCTAAAGGCGGCAACCTTATGCTAAACGTAGGACCTGATGGAGAGGGCAACATTCCTCCTTATTCTGTAAAATACTTAAGAGAAACCGGTAAATGGCTTCAAACAAATGGCGAAAGTATTTATGGAACTACCTACGGACTAATCCCCGCTCAACCTTGGGGCGTTACTACATCTGCACCGGGCAAACTATACCTTCATGTACTAAATAACCCAAGAAACGGAAAAATTAGAATACCGGGTGTAAATGTGGCAGTAAACAAAGTGTACCAGCTTGCAAACAAACAGCCGGTTAAATGGATAAAACAAGGCAACGACATTATTGTAGACATGCCTAAATCCTTAAATGATCACAACACAGTGCTTGCAGTACAGTTCAGCGGCAATCTTAATGATGGTTACGCGGCATCAATACCACAGGTTTCATTACAGTACGAATTCAATACAATAGATGCAGTAAATGCCGAAGTTAAAGGAAATGCAAAAATACAATCACTTACTTACAGTCATTATTTTGGCGACTGGAAACACACCACCTGCGTAACAAACATGAGCAATCCGGAGGATGAAGCATCCTTTAAGTTTTCGGTAGCAGAACCGGGCGATTATAAAATACTACTGGAATATTCATGTCCAGACTCAAGCAGTAAACAAGAAGGGTTAATGAGCTTTAACAACACAACCTATAAGTTTCAAACATTAAGAACTTCAGAGTTCAGTGCAGGGAAACCATTATTATTTATCAAACATCCTGTCGCCATTGTTTCTGTTGATAAACCAGGTATTTATACCATAAAATTAACTCCAGACACTAATGGAAAGACATTATTTAGTTTAAAATCTGTTATCCTCCAACCGGTATTGTAAAACGACTCCTGGCAACTATATCTTGGTAAAGAAATTCAGGAACTCCTGTTTTTTTGTCCTGCTTAGGTTGATGACAGTATTGTTGGTCATAACTACTTCCCCTCCTTCGCCCCTGATATAGTGTTTTATATAATCGAGGTTAATGATAAAGGATTTATGTGCTCTAAAAAAAGAATGATCACCCAGTGCCTCTTCAAATGACGAAAGTGTTTTACTTACTAAATGAACCTGCCCATCGTTCATTATAATATTGGTATAACAACTTGTAGCTTCAAGATATAATATTTCTTTTATCTTGATGAAATGAAGCCCCTTACTGCTGGATAAGGCTAATGTATCCATGATTCTGGTTTGCGTAAAGTGCTTAGCCATTTGAAACTGTTTCTTGGAAGCAGCAGTTTCGTTATTTAAAAACCTATCTACGGCATCCCTTAGTTCAGTTTTATCTATCGGCTTTAATAAATAATCTAATGCATTTAACCTCAAAGCAGCAATTGCATACTGATCATATGCAGTAGTAAAAATTGTTTGAAAGTTAAACTCATCAAATTGCTCCAGAATATCCAAACCGCTCATTACAGGCATTTCTATGTCCATAAAAACAATATCCGGATGACTCTCTTCAATAATTAATTTAGCTTCAGTACTTTTCTGACAAGTAGCAACCACCTCAATCTCTTTACAACACTGATTCAATAGGTGCTGTAGCGTTATTATACCATGCTTCTCATCATCAACGATAATAGCTCTGATTGCGTTCATATCTAGATAGTTTTAGGTCTATAACTTTTAGTCCTTGCCAATAAATTTAATTCATTAATTCTTAAAACACGAAAACCAATTAGTAAACGGTAAGTTTTAACTATCAAATGGTTATCTCTCGAAAAAATTCTTTTACAAGTTTAATAAATCGTGTTAAGATAAATATGAACAGCAGTACCTATTGCTTCGCTGCGTCCATTATAGAGGTCCTCAATTACAATCTGGCTGTCGCTACTCAAAAGCTTCAGTCTGCTCGATGTAATATCTACCCCATAAGATTTATGTTTAAACTGACTTGGCATAAAAGATTCGGCAGCAGCACGGCCAATGCCATTGTCTTTTATGGTGATATGTAGTATGTTCTCATCATTTTTTTCTATCAATACTTCTAAAAGCCCCATCCCCTCTTTATTTCTTAGCCCATGCCAAATGGCATTTTCAGCAAAGGGTTGCAAAATAAGCGGAGGTACTCTTAAAGATTCCGGATGGATATCCTTATTGAACTTAATAATATACTCAAAACAGTGCTCCAGACGAACTGCTTCCAAATTCAGATAAAGCTTCAGCGTATCAAGCTCTTTATCCAGAGAAATAGCGGTGTGTTTAGAATTATCCAATATATTTCTCATCAGCTTAGAGAAAGTGGTAATGTACTCACTTGCTTCTTCCGTTTTATGTTCAATAACAAAGCTATTTATAGAGTTAAGTGTATTAAACATAAAGTGCGGATTCATTTGCGACCTAAGGGCCTGCATCTCAGCATCTTTTAGCTTTCGTCTGTATTGTTCTTCTATCTTATGCTGATGAAACAAATACCTGTAAACGTAAACTATACCCAATATAATAAGCCCGAACATCAGGAACAAAAACCACTGCGTTTTATAAAATGGAGCTGGTAAATATACTTTTACCAATAATCCCTTTGATTGCCAGTTCTCCATGTTGTCCCCAGCCTCAATTAATAAACTATAATCTCCGGGAGCAAGGTGTCTTAACGACAATTCGGCCTTATTACCTAAGTAATTCCATTTGGTCTCGTCCTTAAATTTATAGCGATATATTATTTTTCGTTTATCAATATAAGTAAGTGAAGAGAAAAGCAATTCCAGTTCCGTTTCCCCTTTCTTAAGCTCAATATTTGGATCATTGGTGTTAATCGTTTTACCATTAATCTTAATGCCACACAGTTCCAGTTTGTTTACCAGTTGGGATCTTACAATTTTACTTACGTCAATAAAAGATAAACCATTCTCAACTCCAACAACAAGATTCCCATTTTTCAGTTTTCTAAATCCGTAAATCAAATCGTCGCCTGGTAATCCATCTATTTGCGATATTCTGATTACTTTATCGGTATTCTTGTTGTAAACATTTAATCCTTCCTCTGTCGCAAACCAAATATTTCCATTATGATCTTCTGTAATTCCTTCAACCCTATCATTTGCTACATCATAGGTTTTAGTGTTCAACAGCTTTTTTATCTCCCCATTAGCATTAAGCAGGTTCCAACCCCCATATCCTGAAACAAGTACATTACTATTTGCTGCCGGGGCAATCCGGTTATAATAATCGCCAGAAAACATAGAATGATTGGCATTGGCTTTAAACTTACTTACTTCAGTAAAAGCCTTTTGCGATTCACTGTAAATAGTAATTCCGAAATCTTTTGGCATCCAGCCGATCAACCAGATCTTACCGTCATTATGAACATAGATATCATTCCACAAATTGTCCGACCAAAACTGTTTGTCATTCGTCACTAACCCCTCCTCTTTTTCAAGAGAAGGCCATTTATAAACCTGAACCGGCTGTCCGGCAGGCAATACCCAAAGTTGCTTATTTTTATAAAGAATGCACTTTTTTATTTCCCCATTTAAGGGTATTGGTAGCTTTTTAACCTTTTCGTTATCAACAAGAAAAACACCAATATTTGTACTTACAAAAAGCTGATTGCCATTAAGGTGCAAGCTCTCACATTTAGCATTCTCATCAGGTAGCGGTAATTTGCGCCAACCCGATGCCTTATTATAGATCCATAGTAAATTATCTTTGCCGGAGGTATAAATATCGTTATTCGGCATTTCAGCAATATCCACCATCATATTCCCCGGCTTTTGGAAATCAACGGGCAACATCTCATTACTTATAGAGGTGTACCTATTAAACAGCTTCACCAGCCCCTTATTTGTCGCTATCCAAATAACTTTGGTTTCGTTATTTACAATAACTTCATTAATGATCTGTCCTTGTGTTTTATAAAGTAATTTAGGTGTTAAATCGGTATCGCTTAACAGATATACGAACTGATCAGAATACAATAACCTCTGGTTAATCCCATCAAATACTATTTTGCCTAATCCAATAATCCGGTCATTGTTGGGCAAAGAAGGAAGTTGTTTAATTTCCTGTGTTACCAGATTATACTTTGCAAGCGATCCGTTAGTGGTACCAAAAAGGATTTCTTCTTTGTTGATCCACAAGGCTGAAATATAGTTTAGGCTCCTTAATTTAGCGTCCGGATGAATACTAAGCTTACCTGTACTCTTTTGCCAAACATATAGTCCTCGATTTGTAAACACCCAGATCTCGCCTTTTTGCACTTCTAAAAAAACGATATTCCTCTTTATCTTATCAGGATTTTTATCAGTAAAGAATACCTTGCCTCTGGCACCGTTCGCATTATAATATTTAATGTTGTTAAAATCACTGCACCATATCCTATCCTCCGAATCAACAAAAATATTTTCAAAATGATCGTTGTTTGGATCAGTATCATGATATTTATTGGCTACAATTACCCTTGGCTTATCATAAAAGTTCTTTAATAAGCACAAGCCATTATAAACATCATGATAATAAATAACGTCGTCTTTAACTAAAAGTGAGGTAATATTAGTGAGGGCTGCCGGATGCTCCAGAAAACGATAACCATCATATTGCGATAAGCCCCTCCTGGTTGCCAGATACAGATAACCGTTTTTACTTAAAGCTAGCTGTCTCACAAAGTCAGAGGGCAGCCCCTCATCAAATCTGATAATTTCATCCTTTAAATGACTTTGCGTCTTGCCGTAAAAAGGCAAAATACAAAGCCACAATAAAATGTAATTAACAGATGCTTTAATGCCCATTGTATATTAAACTTATCAATTTGCAGCGTAATTTGCAAATGATCAGTCTATAACCATACAGTCATCATCTCTATTTTGCCACTGGAGGCTTCACTTCCGTTGTATCTTTTTCAAGAGTAGGCACAACATAGCCGCCAAAATCCAGAGTCACCTTAGGAAATACCTTTTTAAGCTTTACCTCATCATCTTTAGTTATACCTGTCTGATAGAGGTAAATACTATTTAACTCTTTTAAGCCTTTTAACTGTTCAACTCCGGCAGCAGTAACTTTAGTACCAACAAGATTTACATATTGCAGATGACTTACCGCTTTAATCAACGCTACCCCTTTGTCCGTAACTGCAGTTCTGCTTAAATTAAGACGGATCAGGTTTTCGAGCTTGGCAATAGCCTGCATTCCTTTATCATCTAAAGCAGTATTGGCAAAATTAAGCCAAACCAATTGTTTATTTAATGGTTCCAAAAGCTTTAACACGTCGGCATTTGCCTTTGCAGTAACAAAACTGGCAGATAAATAATTGCTGGTACTTAGCACGGGGATAACTACTACACCAGCCTGTTTAAGCTCTTCAATAGCCGCAGCGTCTGCTTTTCCAATTTCTTTTTCAGGAATATCAGCCAATTTATTTTCTTTTTTGGCAGCTCCGGTCTGGAAACTTAACAGAAGTGCCTTTTCTTTCTCTGATTGTTTAAAATCCTGCACCTTTTTGTTAAAGTCTGCCCCTTGTTTTACCCACCACTGCAGCAATTCAATCTCTTCGGCAGTAAGTTGTGGTTTTTCTTTTGGAGGCATATGATCTTCATTAGAAGGCGGTAAAAGCAATCTTTTAATCAACTCGCTTTCTTCAGCACTTCCCGGAACCAATGTTTTACCATCCTCACCCCCTTTTAATATAAAGTCCTTTCCGTCTAGCCTCAGCTTTCCTTTCTGTTTTTCTGCACCATGACAATTATAGCATCTGTTTTGCAACAGGGGTTGAATCATATGGGTATATGCCATCGCCTGTTGTACATTTGCAATTGGCGGTATAGCAGCTTTTCCTTTCCCATCATCTTTTAATGCCGAGCTGATATAATCAGATCCATGAGTAAGTGAGCCCCCATAATGTCCGGTGATGGTTATCAGAACGATTAAAATTACGGCTACCAGGTTTAATACGCCTTCTTTAGCTTGCTTTTTGTACATGGTGTAAACAAGCAGAGAAATAACCGACACACTAATGCCTAACCATTGATGGATGCCAACCATATCGCTGTCATAATCTCCACTTTGCGACAATAAATAACCGCTCACTGATGAGAAAACGGCACCCAGTCCTCCAAGTAAATAAATAAGTGGCACTGCTGGCCGTAGCGCAGAAAACTTAGTATTAATAGTTAATAGTTGAAAAAGGCATCCCAGCAATAAAATACCTATTGGTAAGTGAACAAGAATAGGATGAAACCGGCCGATAAGGTCGGGAATTGATAGTAATGTCATCTCTTACAACTGATAACGCTTGCGCAGCAGGTTCATCATATAAACATTTATCGCCCATTGGTCTGCCACTGGTTGTCGGGTGTAGGGTAAGGTTTGCAAGTAATCAGGCGGACCAAATTCTGTTAAAATGGTCATCCTTTCACCTTTCAATTTCTTACGTTCTATAACCTTATCCCACCATGCAAGATGTGCTTTTATAGCACCATCCCATTCTGGTGCCCTCGGATCGTTAACCTGTGCTCCTTGCGGATGGCCAACTCTGGAATGAATATGACTTACCCTTTCAAGTGCAATATCAATAGTCGCTTTCTGATCTGCCAGCAAACTTTCATGTACCACACACCAGTGCGATATATCCAAGGTTAACCGCAAATCAGGATTCTTCTCGATAAAGTTTCTTGCAATAGGTGCACAGAAAAGCATTCTTCCACGATGTGTTTCATGATAAATTGGAACACCGGTTTCTTTACTCTTCTTTGTAGTATAATCTATAAATAGCTTGTTCTCCTCATAGGTAAAATAATCTTTACCAGAATGACAATTTACGTAAACAGGCTTCTGAAAGCTGTTGCCTGTTGCTGCATCCAGATTTTTCTTAAAAGTATTTAAATGTGCTGTTGGCTCGCTCTGACTGCCGCCGCACAGAAAACCAACCTGTAGGCCATGTTTCTTTAATGCAGTAAATAAATTCGCCTGCGCTTTGCCATCATCTCCCGGCCACCAAACCTCAATTCCCTCATAACCTTCCTTTTTTGCTAAAGCGCAAAACTCATCAGTAGTACCCGGAAAACCCCAATCGGTAGCCATAAATAACAATTCATAACCTGCCTTTGCTTTAACGTAAGGAATTTCCTGAGCAGCTATTTCGCCTAGTGGAATCAATAATCCGGCAGCTGTTGCCGTTGCAGTAGTTTTTAAAAAATGTCGTCTGTTTTGGTGCATTTATAATTGCGGTAAAAGTTCTTTAAGTAAATTAATTAAGCAATAACATCATGGATAACCTTGCCTGCCACATCCGTAAGTCGGAAAGGTCTACCTTGAAAAGGATAAGTAAATTTCTCATGATCAAAACCCAGCTGATTCAGTATGGTGGCTTGTATATCAAAGGCATCTACCTTACCACTAATGCCGCTATATCCGATCTCATCAGTTTCGCCATGGGTAAAACCTTTTTTAATGCCACCTCCGGCCATCCAAATGGTAAAGGCATCCGTATGATGGTCTCTTCCATTATAAGGGTTCTGAACCCCGTTACGGTTCTCCATCATTGGGGTACGGCCAAACTCACCACCCCAAACAACCAGGGTTTCTTCAAGTAAGCCTCGCTGCTTCAAATCCAGCAATAAAGCTGTAATAGGTTTATCAATGCTCCGACATTTATTCTTCAGTCCTATATTTAAGGAATTGTTAGGTCCATCGCCATGAGCATCCCAGCCCCAATCAAATAACTGCACATACCTTACCCCTTTTTCTACTAATTTACGGGCAAGCAGAACATTATTTGCAAAGCAGGATTTGCCTGGTTGTGTTCCATACATTTCATGGATATATTCAGGTTCATCATTAATATTCATCACCTCCGGTGCAGAAATCTGCATCCGGTAAGCCATCTCATATTGCGATATACGCGATAATATCTCAGGATCATTATAAGCCGCATACTCTTG
>NZ_CAMLHF010000126.1 GCF_946479715.1 uncultured Pedobacter sp.
CGATCCAGACAAAAAATAACATTTAAGTTTTGTATTGCAACATCATGAATGACTTGATCATAAGCTCTTTGCATAAAGCTTGAGTAGATGTTACAAAATGGAATAAGCCCCTGAGTGGCCAATCCTGCTGAAAAAGTAACGGCATGCTGTTCTGCAATACCCACATCAAACGCACGGGCAGGCATTGCCTTCATCATGATGTTCATTGAAGATCCGGATGGCATAGCGGGAGTTACACCTACAATTTTTTTATTGGCTTCTGCAAGCTCAACCAAAGTGTGGCCAAAAACATCCTGGTATTTTGGAGGTTGTGGTTTATCAGGAACAGACTTTTTAATCTCTCCGGTAATTTTATCAAAAAGGCCAGGTGCATGCCACTTGGTTTGATCTTTCTCTGCCAGGGCAAAGCCTTTGCCTTTTACTGTTACGCAATGTAAAAGCTTAGGGCCGGGGATGTCTTTTAAATCTTTGATGACCTGGGTTAGGCGAACCACATCGTGACCATCTACCGGACCGAAATATCTGAAGTTCAGTGCTTCGAACAAATTACTTTGTTTAAGCAGTGTGCCTTTTATGCTTTTCTCAATTTTCTTAACAAACTTATGTGCATTAGGCCCCAGCTCAGAAAGCTTGATGAGCACATTAGAAATGTCATCGCGGAAGCGGTTGTAAGATTTTGAGGTAGTAATATTTGTTAAATATTCTTTTAGTGCACCAACATTTGGATCGATAGACATGCAATTGTCGTTCAGGATCACCAATAGGTTTGAATTTTCAATACCGGCATGATTTAATCCTTCGAAGGCCAATCCTGCGGTCATGGCACCATCTCCAATCACTGCAACATGCTGACGATCGGTTTCTCCTTTATAGTGTGAAGCTACGGCCATGCCCAGAGCTGCTGAGATGGATGTAGATGAGTGCCCTACACCAAAAGTATCGTACTCACTTTCACTGATTTTAGGGAAACCACTAATGCCGTTTAATATCCTGTTGGTATGAAAAACTGACCTGCGTCCGGTGAGGATTTTGTGTCCGTAAGCCTGATGTCCAACGTCCCACACTAATTTATCATATGGGGTGTTTAATGCGTAATGTAAGGCTACTGTAAGCTCAACAACGCCAAGACTGGCACCAAAATGTCCACCATTTACACTAACCACATCTATAATATATTGGCGAAGTTCCTTGCAAATTTGTTCAAGGTCTTGTTCCTTATACTGCTTTAAATCAGTAGGATAGTTTATGTTGGGTAGTAATGGACCGTTAATATCTTCCATGCAGGGGTTTTATCAATAGAAATACAAAGTAAGGTATTTTGTTATCAAAGTAAGAAGGAAAATTGCTAATTTTACAAAAATATACTTCGATAAATGACTAGAGATACTTTAATTTTTGATTTGATTGACAGGGAATTGGACCGTCAGGAAAATGGACTTGAACTGATAGCTTCAGAAAATTTTGTAAGCAAACAGGTAATGGAAGCCGCTGGTTCTTGTTTAACAAATAAATATGCTGAAGGCCTTCCGGGCAAAAGATATTATGGTGGATGCCAGGTGGTTGATGAGGTGGAAACCATTGCTATTGAACGTGCAAAGAAACTTTTTGGTGCTGAATGGGTGAATGTACAACCACATTCTGGTGCACAGGCGAATGCTGCTGTAATGCTTGCAGTAATTCAACCTGGAGATAAAATTTTAGGATTTGATCTTTCTCATGGTGGTCACTTAACTCATGGTTCTCCGGTTAACTTTTCAGGAAAATTGTATCATCCGTTGTTTTACGGTGTTAAAAAAGAAGATGGTTTAATTGACTATGCTAAACTTGAAGAATTAGCTTTAGCTGAGCGCCCAAAATTAATCATTGTTGGTGCTTCTGCTTATTCAAGAGAATGGGATTATGCTTTTGTACGCAGTGTAGCTGATAAAATTGGTGCATTGGTAATGGCAGATATTTCTCATCCGGCAGGTCTTATTGCCCGCGGATTATTAACCAATCCACTTCCTCATTGCCATATAGTTACGACAACTACACATAAAACATTGCGTGGCCCACGTGGCGGTATGATTATGATGGGTAAGGATTTTGAAAACCCATTCGGATTAAAAACACCTAAAGGCGAGATCAGAATGATGTCGTCGGTATTAGATATGGCTGTTTTCCCTGGTACACAAGGTGGTCCTTTAGAACACATTATTGCAGCAAAAGCAATTGCTTTTGGTGAAGCTTTAAGTGACGATTATTTGACCTACATTAAACAAGTACAGGCAAATGCGCAGGCAATGGCAAAAGCATTTGTATCAAGAGGTTACGGAATTATTTCTGGCGGAACAGATAACCATCTGATGCTGATTGATTTACGAAATAAAAATATCACAGGTAAACTTGCTGAAAATGCACTTGAAAAAGCCGACATTACAGTAAATAAAAATATGGTTCCTTTTGATGATAAGTCTCCATTTGTTACTTCGGGTATACGCGTAGGAACTGCTGCTATAACTACAAGAGGATTTAAAGAAAAAGAAATGGAACTTATTGTTGATCTGATTGACCAGGTAATTACCAATGCTGAGGACGAAAATAACCTTAAGCAGGTAAAACAAAAGGTTATTGAATTAGTAAGTAAGTTCCCCCTATATAAATAGAAAGGGAGTTATAAATTAAATGTTATCGAAGAGCCGGGATTCGTCTGCCAGTGAAAACGAGCGTATTAAAGCATTGCATGAATATAATATTTTGGACACACCTTCGGAGGAGAAGTTCGATAATATTACCAAGCTTGCAACTTTAATATGTAATGCACCTATTGCGGTTATTATTCTGGTTGATGAAAGCCGGCTCTTTTTGAAATCCTTTATCGGTATCGGAAATGGTGATGTTGCAAAGGACGTATCTTTTAGTGCAGAAACCATTAAAGGAAATGAGATACTTGAAATACAGGATATTTTAACCGATAAGAGATTTAAAAACCATCCTATGGTTACCGGTAAACCCGGTGTCCGTTTCTATGCCGGTGCGCCACTTCTGGATGAAAATGGCTTTAAAATAGGTGTTATTGCAGTGTTTGATGTAATATCCCGATGTTTAACCAATGACCAGAAAGATGGTTTGGTAACACTTGCCAATGAAACCATTACCCACATTACTTTAAGAAAAAAGACGATAGAGCTGGAAGCCAAAACCAAGCGTTTTGAGGAGTTGCTAAATCTTTCGACAGTTTCGCCGGAGATTCATTGTATTTTAGATTATTCAGGCAAAATCTTATTTATAAATGATGCCGTAACCAGTATACTTGGATATACCGTTCAGGAATCTATAGGATTAAGTATTTGGAAGTTTTGCAATACAGAAGACATCAAGAAGTTGGTGGATATTATTGAAGAAGGACTGAAGAAAAAGATTAAAGAGTTCAATGTAGAATTCAGGGTAAACAGCAAGCAAGGCCAGGTGCGTTGGCTTAGCTGGAATATGGTGGCCCGTGGGGGACGCTGGTACACGTATGGAAGAGACATCACCGAAAACAAAAGGGTAGAGAGTGAATTGGTAAGACTATCTTTTGTAGCCAGTAAGATCAATAATGCGGTAGTGATCAGCGATGCAAATAACCATGTAACCTGGGTGAACGATGCCTTCGAAAAGATCACCGGATATACCATTAATGATTTGAAGGGAAAACGCCTGGGTGATTTGATAATTGGCCCCAAAACTGATTTGGAGCTGTTGAAAAAAGCCAGGCTCCTGATAAAACAAAACAGGTCATTTACGGTAGACCTACTTTCATATAGAAAGGATGGCCAACCAATTTGGCTATCTATTTACAATACTGTGGTGCTGGATGATAAAGGGAAGGTTGATATGGAGGTTGAGATCATTATAGACATTACTGAAAAGAAAAAGGCGGAAGAAGAGCTGCAGGTGCTTTCTTTGGTAGCAAGTAAAACCAATACCGGAGTTAACATCTCAGATGCTGAAGGTAAAACTACCTGGATAAACCAATCTCTTAAAAAGTTAACCGGTTATTCTTTAGCTGAGCTGAAGGGTAAGGAGCTAGGCGATATTCTTTCTAAAGATGAAGCACATAAAGAGCTGATCTTAAGCTCCAGGGCAAAGTCGCTGAAAAATGAATCTTATCAGATAGAGGTACAAGCGAAAACCAAGGATAGCCAATCTATCTGGCTGTCGGTTTCCAATACGCCAATTATAAATGATAAGGGAGCGCTTGAGCGCCAGATTGATCTGATCTCGGATATCACTCAGCGTAAGCAAATAGAGCATGAGCTACTCGAAGCTAAAGAGCAGGCTTTGCAGTTGAGTGAGGCGAAGGAGATGTTCCTTTCTGTAATGAGCCATGAAATTAGAACCCCATTAAATGCAGTAATTGGAATGACCCATTTACTGATAGATAATGACCCTAAAGCATCACAGATGGAAGATCTGAATGTTCTTAAATTTTCTGCAGAGAACCTTTTGCATATTATTAACGACATCCTGGATTTTACCAAAATTGAAACCGGTAATCTGCAACTGGAAGCTATACCATTCGACATAAAAAATCTGGCCAGCGATATTGTGAATTCCTTACAAATTAATGCTGCACAAAAAGGAAACAAGCTGACATTAGAATGCGATGGTCAGATACCCGTGAGTATTCTTGGAGATAAGACCAGGTTGTATCAGATCCTGATGAACTTACTTGGAAACGCAATTAAGTTCACAGATTATGGGACAATAGAATTAAAGATTGAGCTTGTGAGTGAAAATGAAGAAGCTGTAGTAATGCGCTTTGAGGTAAAGGATAATGGCATTGGAATTCCTGAGGACAAGCAGTCGTACATTTTTGAAACTTTTACCCAGGCTAAAACGGATATATCACGGAAATACGGAGGTACAGGTCTTGGTTTGGCCATTACCAAGAAGCTGTTAAAGTTGTATAAATCGGATATTAGCGTAAAAAGCAAGGAGGGAAAAGGAACCGAATTCTCTTTCGATATTCAGTTTAGCAAAGCAACACAAAAGACAAGACTAGTTAAATCAGTAGAACCGCCAGCCTCATTTATTGGGAAAAAGATAATGGTTGTTGATGATAATGAAATTAATATTCTAATTGCAAACCGTATACTTAGTAAATGGGGCTTTGAGCTTGAATTTGCCCGAAATGGTAAAGAAGCCATTGAGAAGGTAATGACGAAGACCTTTGATCTTATTTTTATGGACATTCAAATGCCCGGTATTGATGGGTTTGAGACTACAAGTATTATAAGGGAGTTAGATGGCGAATATTTTAAAACTATTCCTATAATTGCGCTTACTGCATCTACACTGCAGGATGAAAATAGCAAGTTCAAAGCTTGCGGTATGAATGGACATATATTAAAGCCATTTAAGCCTGAAGAAATAAAGAATATTATTTCTATAAACTTCTCTAAATAGTAAAATCTAATTGGATTTTTTGTAAAAGATAAAGGGCCGATAGCCCATTTGCATGGAATTATCGACCCTTAAATTAACGCTCTCATAACAAAGGAACGAATTATTTCTTAATTGCCAAAAAATAAAGTGCTTATTTGAAAATAAAAAGTAAAGGGCCGGTATTTCTATTAAGAATACCGACCCTTACCATCTAAATTAACGCTCTCAGTAATATAAACGACCTTATGTTGAAATTGTTATAATTGATGTGTATTTTTTTAATTATGCTCGTAGCACCCGAGTTCGGAAGGGAATGTTCTGGGCCGGTAATTAAGATCTTTGTTTAAGAAAAGATCATAAGCAGGGTCGGCACTTAAATCGCGGCCTTTATTTAAGACAGCGCTATTATTCTGAAGCATAAAATTGTATTTGAGCGGATCTACAAAGCCTGGATCAATATTTAACAGATTAGAATTCCCCTCATAGGTTTTGAGCATTGTTTTGATGGCATTGTTGCTCAATTCCGTTTCGATAGCTGCAGCGCTTTTTTTATCAACCAGAAATTCTTCAGTTAAGCTTCCCCAAATGATATTATTGACCATTTGGATTTTTAAGTTTTTGGAGGGATATCCGCTGCTTATATCACAGAAATATAAAGAAGGTGTTCTACGTGATAACTTGGTATTGTAGCCGGCAAATGTATTTTGTTTAAGGTTATACCGCCCGCCCGAAACACCATACAAAAGATATTGGCCGGCGTTGTAAAACAGGTTGTTAAATGCATCAAGCTCAGTGTTGTAACCTACGAAGCCGGCGACGGCCATATTTTTTATGGTACTATTGGTAAGAGTTAGTTTGGCGGTGCTGTTTGTAGATAGAGAATCCAGAGTGATCCCTATTACTGCATTTTTTATCTGGGTGTAATGGAGTTTTGAATTGGAGCTGCTGCTGTAAAAATGGAGCCCATTCCATTGCCCCGGTTCTTCTGCGTACAGACTTTCTGTTCGGTTTCCCGAAAACAAAACAGGATCTGCGGCTGTGCCAGTTGCTACCAGTTTCCCCCTGATGTGTATTCCTGAATTTCCATGGAAAAGCACTTTAGTGCCGGGAAGAATTGTGAGCGTAGCTTGTTGGGCAACCGTTACAGATTTGTAGATAATGTAAGGCAGGGTGCTATTCCAAGTGGTGTTTGAGGCGATGGTTTGATTATTTATGAAAACGGCATTTTGTCCGTATGCTATTAACGCAACGGATTGTTGATTGCCATTTGTATTGAACAAAATGGAGTCCTGGGCAATAAATGGTTCTGTTTGGTTATTTGCATCAATGGTAGCCTTTACGTAGATGCTGATAGAATCTTTGCCATCAATTTGAAGGTTTGACCTTTGATTAACAGATTGTCCATTTATGATGAGACTAAAATAAGAGCCTGCACCACCGCCGAGTTTGATTTCACTTATGTTAACCGTTTTTATATTGGGGTTGTAAACCCTGATTCGTTTATTGGTAGATCCTGCAGTGGTAAATACAGTATCAAACAGGAGGGTATCTGTAGAAAAAGAAAGCTTTGCTTTACTGTCCGTAGTTATTCCTTCAGATTTACGGCAAGCCGTAAATGCCAGGAAAAGGAGCGCAAAAAACAGATGAGACAAACGCATTTAACAAACTTAGATAAATTTATTCTGCAAAGGCAGCAGCGGCAATACTTAATTTCTTTATGCCACATTTATGCAATTCAAGCGCACAAGCCTCTATTGTAGCCCCTGTTGTGATTACATCATCGACCAGCAAAATGTGTTTTCCGACTAAAATTTCGCTGTTTTTAACTGAGAAAACGGTTCTCATATTTTCGAAACGCATATATCGTCCTTTTTTAGTTTGGGTATCTGTTGTAATGGTTCTAATAAGTAAGGTGGAATCTACACTGACATTTAGGGCTGATGATATTCCTTGGGCTATGAGTTCACTTTGATTATAACCCCGGCTTCTTTCCCTCTTCTTATGCAGTGGAACGGGAATGATCAGGTCAATATCCATATAATCTGGTGCCGAATTTAGCCGGTCTCCAATCAATTTTCCCAGTTTAATGCCTAAGCCTGTCTGATTTTTATATTTTAAATTGTGAATAATGTTTTGCACCTTTCCGCCCTTTGTGAAATACATGAGGGCCATTGCGGCATTTAATGGAACTCTTCCCCAGAATTGTTTAGCTACTTTGTTATCGGGATATAGATGGTAATCTGTATAGGGGATGGTGTATAAACATTTGCTACATAGAAATGACTCGCCATGGTATATGCTGACACCACAACCACCGCATAGATTTGGAAATAGCAACCCGATTAGCTCCTGAAAGCGTTTGTTAACGAAGTTCATCCGCTAATTTATTCGCTTTTTGGGTTTAAGTGGTTGGAATCTGGTGATTAATTTTGCTGTTTTACTGCAAGCTGTCCGCAGGCCGCATCAATATCTTTACCACGACTGCGTCGGATATTTGTAGTGATGCCCTGGCTTTTCAGATAATTAGAGAAAGCATCGATTTTATCTCCTTCGGCATTGACAAAATCAGCAAACTGAATCGGATTGTATTCAATCAGGTTTACCTTGCAGGGAACATGTTTGCAGAATTTTGCAAGCTCCATGGCATCTTCAATTTCATCATTGAAGTGATTAAATACGATGTATTCGTAGGTTACTGCGTTTTTGGTTTTGGAATAATAATATTTTAATGCTTCTTCGAGCGCTTTTAAGGTATTGTGCTCGTTGATGGGCATAATTTCATTACGCTTTTTATCATTGGCTGCGTGTAATGATAGGGCAAGATTGAACTTAACACCATCATCGCCCAGTTTTTTTATCATTTTAGAGATGCCCGCTGTAGACACTGTAATTCGTTTGTACGACATGTTTAAGCCGTCGGGAGCAGTGATCCGCTCTATAGACTTTAATACATTGGCATAATTAAGCAGTGGCTCGCCCATACCCATATATACGATATTTGTTAATGGGGCATTGTAATTTTGTTTAGCCTGCTGGTCAATTAATACTACCTGGTCATAAATCTCGTCAGCATTGAGGTTACGTTTACGATCCATGTAGCCTGTTGCACAAAATTTGCAAGTTAAGCTGCAGCCCACCTGAGAGCTTACACAAGCAGTCATACGGTCGTCCATTGGAATTAAAACGCCTTCTACAATGTTTCCATCATATAGCCTGAATGTATTTTTGATGGTATGGTCATTACTGAATTGAGAGTTATTAACCTCAACTACGTTGATGGCATAATTTTCATCAAGCTTAATTCTAAGCTCTTTTGAAAGATTACTCATCTCGGCAAATGTGCGCGCTGATTTTTCCCAAAGCCATTGGTAAACCTGTTTGGCCCTGTAAGAAGGTTCTTTCATGGCGGTAAAGTGCTGTTGCAGCTGCGCCAGATCTAATGAACGTATATCAGTTTTCTTTGTAATAAGCATTTGGCTGCAAAGTTACCTAAAAAATATTCTTTCCCCGTCATTGATAATTCATTTCAACACGACGGGAATTGACTCCAACAATTATTATCGTTTAGGACTTCTGGTTTTAGCTGCGGGGGCACCTGATCTACCTTTTGTTGGTCTTACCGGTCTTTTGCTTGGTCCGTTGCTTTTGTTCCAATCAGTACTTGAAGAAGTGGATTTGAAACCTCCGGCAGGTTTTGGTGCCGATTTACCTTTGCCACCAGCTGGACGATCTGCTCTGCTTACGGTACCTGAAGATGCCTTGCTATAAGGCTTTTTAGGGCCACCGGGTTTGCCCGAAGATTTTCTTGGGGTTACATTTTCTGATAAATCCTCTTCTGCCCTGGCTTTAGGTTTTTTATTTACTCTTTTAGGCGCAGCATTTTCGGAACTTGATTTTGCAACCATGTTAAATATTTCAGTCTGCTCTGCAGGAGTAAGTTCGCGCCATTCGCCAACAGGAATGCCTTTTATACTGATGTTCATGATCCTAACACGTTCCAGCTTTGTTACTTCAAAACCAAAATGCTCGCACATGCGTCTGATTTGTCGGTTTAGACCTTGAATCAGTATAATCTTAAATACAAAAGGACTTTCCTGAGTTACCTTACATTTTTTGGTCATTACGCCCAACACCGGTACGCCTTTAGCCATGCCGTTTAAAAATGATTCAGTAATAGGTTTATTTACAGTAACTATATATTCTTTTTCATGATTATTACCGGCTCTAAGTATTTTGTTTACCAGGTCGCCATTATTGGTAAGGAAGATTAACCCCTGAGAGTCTTTATCCAGACGCCCGATTGGGAATACCCTTTCACTATGATTTACGTGATCAACTATATTGCTTTTTACACCAGCCTCAGTAGTACTGGTAATGCCAACAGGTTTGTTGTAAGCAATAAGAACGGAGTTTTCGACCTCTTTGGGTTCGATAGTTTGTCCGTTAACAGTAACAATGTCTCCAAAGATGACCTTGTCGCCAACCTTAGCCCGCTTGCTGTTGATAAATACATTGCCCTGCTCAATATATCTGTCGGCCGCTCTACGAGAGCATAAACCGCTTTCACTAATGTATTTATTTAATCGGATGCTAGAATCAGACATGGATATTGAAGTTATAAATTGATTTCTTTTTTACAAAGGAATCAATTTATAACCAAATATGCTATCAAAATATTTTTAAGCAAGTTATTTTAGAAAGAAAAGCATGGTCATTCTGATCACAAAATGACCCCATTTTAAAATAAAGCAAATCATTTTAAAAATCCATTTCATCGGCACTGGGACCAAAACTTCCCGGAATAGGGATGTTTAGAAGTCTTAGAAATACCCCTAATTGAGCCCTGTGGTGGATAATTTGATTAATACTCATTCGGATTACGTCTGCTTTCGGTTCAACACTATAAATCTGTTGTCCATTTCTTAAGGTCCAGTCTTTATCTAAAAGACTTTCGTTTTCTTCTTTAAGCTCCGATCTGCCATCGGCTAGTGAACTTTCAAAATA
The DNA here is from genome assembly GCF_946479715.1 of uncultured Pedobacter sp. The sequence goes on from NZ_CAMLHF010000126.1 coordinate 10,414, forward strand.
AGCCAATAATTCTTCAGTAGTATTTACATCAACAGGTTGATAAGGGTTGTTGGCGAAGTCAAGCTCATCGGTTTTGATGGCCATTGTAATCCAGGTTGGCAGTTCAGCAATGTGAGTGGCCAATCGCTTAACGGTCATGCTTTTTTCATGTGGCTGCCAGGCAAACTTATCTGTTGGCACTCTTTGCAACATTTTACGTGTGGTTAAAGCTTCTTGCTCCAGTTCTTTTAAATACATTTTAATTCTGCTCATAACTTTGTTTTTTGTTTTGTAGAACAAAGTAAATGAGGGCAACTGACAACCCTATGGCAGTCTGTTTTGAGAAAGAAAATTTATTTTAATAATTGACCGGAAGGAGCTTCATATACTCACTTAATTGCATGTGCTCGGTTTTTCGGAACGGGATTTCTAAATTTTTTACGGACTCAATCCGGGATACTTTAAAGTCACGATATTCAGAACGAAGGTGGCACCATGCGATTAAATGCCAGCTAAATGCATAAAAGATGAGTCCGATTGGTTCCAGCTCCCTTTTAGTAGTTTGTGCATTGTTATTTGTGTATGCAATTTCTATGATGCACTGCGACGAAATGGCATTTTGTAAGGCCGAAAGGTATTCAAATTCGTTTTTTATTGAATCTGGCAGTTGCAGTATCATGTTATTGTTTAGTAGTTCCAGTTTCTCTTTCTGATTACTGCGCAATACCGCTTTGACCTTATTTAATGCAGTGGTATAATGTTTAAGAATAGATTGATCGGTGAAGCCGGAAACCAGGCGTTCCATAATTAATAAGGCATTCGCTTCTTCAGAATTAAAAGATACGGGAGGGAGAAAGTATCCCTGGACAATGAAGTAGCCTTTTGGCTGCTCGAAACTAATTGGAATTCCCTGTTCAGTAAGTGCTTTAATGTCGCGATAAACTGTACGAATGCTTATCTCAAATTGATCCGCAATTTTGTCGGCCGTAACATATTTTTTTGTCTGAAGTAGAACAAGTATTCCAAAAAGTCTGTCTATCCGATTCATTTATAGGGTTGTTGATGTTTTGCAAATTGATATAAAATAGCTTTTAGCGGGTACTAATTTATAGATTTCTGCGCTTATTATCCGTTCTTTGTAGTTATGATTTCTTATATATCTGCGTCTTACGTATTTCCTGTGGTTGGCCCCCCAATAAAAAATGGGGTTATAGGAGTTGAAATTGATGGTACAATAACCAGTGTTTTAACACCTGAAGAAGCCGGGAATGAGAAAATAAAGGGCATAACCCATTATGAGGGTTTATTGGTGCCAGGATTTGTGAATACACATTGCCATTTGGAATTGTCGCATTTAAAGGGCCAGATAGAAACACGTACCGGGTTATTGGGTTTTGTCCAAGCCATAATGAAATTGAGGACATCTGATGAAGATGCGCTGGATCTGGCCATGCTGAGAGCGGACAGGGAAATGTTTGAGAATGGAATAGTTGCCGTTGGTGATATTTCAAATCAGATCATTTCAAGGGGAACTAAGCTTGGAAGCCCTATTTATTACCATACTTTTCTGGAGGTTATGGGTTTTAATCCCGTGACGGCAAAGGAATCTATAGCGCGTGCACTTGAATTTAAGGAGAAATTTGCCCCCCTTAAAGTTTCAATTGTTCCGCATGCCCCATATTCAGTTTCAGCTGAATTATTTAAGGAACTACGCGATAATGGTGGAACCAGGGGTGAGTTGCTGAGTATTCATAACCAGGAAACGGAAGATGAGAATCTATTTTTTGAGCGTAAAGAAGGGGGATTTTTGGAATTGTATAAAGTACTTGGACTTGATATTGACTTCTATGAGGCCTCTGGTAAAACATCTTTACAAACATTTTTACCAATGTTATCTGATCAACACAAAACGCTGTTGGTTCATAATACTTTTACTTCAAAAGCAGATGTTGAATTTGCAGAAGCATATCATCCCAATTTGTATTGGTGCCTTTGTCCAAATGCGAATTTGTATATAGAGAACAGACTTCCGGATGTAGATATGCTGAGGAATGCCGGGGTTAAAATTACGTTGGGTACGGATAGTTTAGCAAGCAACAACAGGCTGAGCATATTTGCAGAGATGCAGACCTTGCAAATCAACTTTGGAATTGACTTTGATGATCTCTTGAAGTGGGGGACCATTAATGGGGCTGAGTTTTTAGGAGTTGAGAAACGTTACGGTAGTTTGGAGCCGGGAAAAAGGCCGGGTATAAATCTTGTTGATTTTGAAGAGATAAGCGGGATAATAATGCTGGGATCAAGAGTAGAAAGATTGTTTTAAGTTTTATTTAGATAAATATCTTTTCTTTGCATCTGATGAAGAATAGAATTGCAGCTCTTTTTGGTATTCAATATCCGATTATCCAGGCCGGTATGGTTTGGTGTAGTGGATGGAGGTTAGCTTCTGCGGTTTCTAATGCGGGTGGGTTGGGCATTATTGGTGCCGGATCTATGTATCCTGATGTCTTGCTGGAACATATTCAAAAGTGTAAAAAGGCAACATCAAAGCCATTTGCGGTAAACGTTCCGTTGCTTTATCCTAATGTGCAGCAGGTAATGGATATTATAGTTGCTGAGGGGGTAAAGGTGGTATTTACATCGGCAGGAAATCCTGCTAGCTGGACCCAGTTTTTAAAAGAAAAGGGGATTAAGGTGGTACATGTTATTGCCAATACAAAATTTGCATTAAAAGCAGAGGCTTGTGGAGTAGATGCCGTTGTGGCCGAAGGGTTTGAAGCAGGTGGGCATAATGGAAGAGAAGAAACTACCACAATGTGTTTAATCCCCATGGTTAAGGGTGTGGTTAAAGTTCCGGTGATTGCTGCCGGGGGGATTGGAAGTGGTAGTGCAATGCTGGCAGCTTTTGCATTGGGTGCCGAGGGGGTGCAGATAGGTTCGGCCTTTGCTGTTGCGGAGGAGTCATCAGCTCATCCCAATTTTAAACATAGGATAGTAGGGGCAGTGGAGGGGGATACTAAGCTGACAATGAAAAAGCTGGTTCCTGTAAGGTTATTGAAAAATGAATTTGCAGACGCAATAGCCAAAGCAGAGTCGGAAGGCGCAAATACAGAGGCATTGACGCATCTTTTAGGAAAGGCGCGGGCTAAACTGGGTATGTTTGAAGGAAATATGGATGAGGGTGAGTTGGAAATAGGTCAGGTATCGGCTATGCTACAGGATATTAAACCTGCAGCAGCTATACTTCACAGCATTTGGTCGGAATTTTTAGAAGAAAAAAATAGGTTAAGCGCATTAGAATTTGGCGATTACCGTTAAAGGTTTAAAGTTTACATGGAAACGAAACATATAGATATTAAAATAACAGGAAAGGTGCAAGGGGTATCTTTTAGAGCTACCACTAAGGCTGTTGCTGATCAGATGGGCATTAGAGGTATGGTAAGGAATGAAAAAGATGGTTCATTATATCTGGAAGCAGAGGGTGATGATACTTTGCTTGAAGTTTTTGTAGAATGGTGTAATGAGGGACCAGACAGGGCCAAAATTGAAAATGTTGAGGTTACACCCGGGGAGGTGAAAAACTATCAGAATTTTGAAATCATTAAGAAGTAGATGTCGGTATTAAAGAAGTTTCTGGGGCAAACGGCGGTTTATGGTTTAAGTACTGTATTTTCCCGGCTGTTTAATTTTATACTCACACCAATTTATACCGGTAAATTTGCTGCAGGTACTTATGGTATATTTACAACAATGTATGCCTATGCTTCATTGATCAATGCTGTATTGGCTTTTGGAATGGAGAGTACTTATTTCCGTTATCTCAATAAGCATGACGATAAAAAACAAGAGGTATATAACAACTCTTTTCTATGCATAGCCTTTATCTCCGTTTTGTTTTTAGTGAGCGGATTGGTTTTTACCAATCCTATTGCAGCATATTTAACAGATGATCCTAATCAGCTTGCTGATTATAAAAGCTACCTCCAGTTCTTTATCTGGATCTTATTTATAGATGCTATCTGTGTGATTCCCTTTGCTAAGTTACGGGCCGACAATAAAGCATTTAAATACAGTCTGATTAAATTTCTAAACATTGGTTGTTTTGTAGGGTTCAATCTGATCTTTATTTACATTATTCCCTTGATTATTAAGCATCATTGGCCTTTGTGGGAGTGGCTCGGCTCTTGGTATAGAGGTATTTGGGTGGGGTATGTTTTTGTGGCGAACCTTATTGCCAGTCTTGTCACTTTTTTTATGTTGCTCCCCGAGTTCTTGAAACTTCAGCCAAAATTTGATAAGGAATTGTTTGGTAAAATGTTCTCTTACTCCTGGCCTATTCTTGTGGCCAACCTTTCTTTTATTGTTAATGAAAACTTAGATAAAATTGTGCTGAGCAGATTATTGCCTGATACCATTGCTGACCATCAGGTAGGGATTTATGGTGCAGTTTGTAAAATTGCGATCTTCATCAGTATATTTATTACGGCTTTCAGACTAGGGGCCGAACCTTTCTTTTTTAGTCATGCTAAAAATGCAAATGCCAAAAAGACCTATGCCATCATCCTGCATTATTTTGTGATTGCTCTGGCTGTATTATTTGTAGGTCTGATAGCGAATATAGAAATACTGAAGTATTTTATCCGGAAAAATGAATATTGGGTAGGATTACCTGCTGTACCTTATCTCTTGTTTGGTTACGTTTGTTTAGGGATATATATGAACTTGTCTATCTGGTATCGTTTATCCGATCAAACCCGTTTCGGCTTGTATATTTCTATTGTTGGTGCGTTTATTACCATTGTCTTAAATTTTGTGCTGATTCCTAAATACAGTTATATGGGTTCGGCATGGGTATCTATGCTGGCGTATTTTGTAATGATGGTTATATCATATGTTTTAGGACAAAAATATTACCCTATTCCTTATGATCTGAAAAGGATTTTGGCATATTTGCTTATATCCGTGGTTCTTGTAATACTTTCCTTTTGGGTATTTAACAGGAATATTTATATTGGTAATGCATTATTACTCGCATTCTTTGGGGGCATTATTTATTTTGAAAAGGATCAGTTGAAATCTATATTATTTAAAAAATGAACATAAATATCATAAACAATTCCGGACATCCATTGCCTCAATATGAAACTGAACATGCTGCTGGTATGGATATTCGCGCTTTTATAGAAACTGAAATTACGATTAAACCTTTACAACGTATTTTGATTCCAACAGGTTTACATATTGAACTTCCTGTAGGTTATGAAGCGCAGATACGCCCACGTAGTGGCCTGGCTTATAAACATGGAATCAGTATTGTGAATTCGCCGGGTACTATTGATGCAGATTATCGCGGTGAACTGAAAGTTTTATTGGTTAATCTGTCTGATACAGATTTTGTGGTGAATGATGGCGACAGGATTGCACAAATGGTTATTGCAAAACATGAAACCGTAAGCTGGAAATCGGTAGGCGAGTTGAGTGATACAACGCGCGGAACTGGTGGTTACGGGCATACTGGGAAATAATTTGTTATGAGAAGAAGTAAGTGGTTTTTAATGTTATTGCTTTCTGGCAGCACTATAGTGTTTGCCCAGGAACCTGTGGTTTCTGCAATGGATAGTATGGCTATAAAAACACTCTTCTTTGCCGGTTTAAAGGAAAAACTGAATGAAAATTATCCGAAGGCAGCTGAGAACTTTGATAAGTTATTAAAGATCGATCCTGATAATTCTGCTGCTTATTTTGAGATTGCTACGCTGAATTTCAGACAAAATAAACTGATGGAGTCGGAAATGGCCATTAAAAAGGCTACTTCTCTGAACCCCAATAACGTTTGGTACTGGAAATTACTCGCAGAGCTTTATAAGCGAAAAGGAGATATGGATAATCTTGTTGGTGTTTTTGATAAATTAATTGCGCTTTCTCCTGATGAAGACTCGTATTATTTTGA
>NZ_CAMLHF010000127.1 GCF_946479715.1 uncultured Pedobacter sp.
CTATCATCACATAAATGTGTAGCATCTAAAATAATTTTCAAACGCTCCATTTCCTTAAGCAACTCCTGTCCTTTCGGCCCCATATATCCGGTTGCATCCGTACCCTGCGCATACCTTCCAGGACCATAATGAGCTGGACCAACAGCTCTTAAACCATTTTGATAAGCTTTTTCTAAATGTCCAATGGTTACAATAGAATCAGCACCTTCAAGACTTAGAATATAGCCAATTGGTTTTTCAGCATCCGCGGTATCAGCAGCCCATAAAGCAAGGTGCTTTTCCAAACCGGCCAAATCGGTAATCTGAACCATCTCCCCTGCCTCTTCCATAGCTTTATACCATGCAAGCTGACCTTGGGTTTGCGCCCATGCCTGCGCCGGCGAGTGCCATCCAGGCAATTTATTCCCTGGTGCTACATATCGGGCAATCTGGGTAGCTACAACGAGTCCGATTTTACCTTTTCTAAGTTCGGGTAACGAGACAACCGCTTTTGTCCTATCCGGCTTATCAGTTAATCCCTCCTCCCTTGCATTGATCGAAGAAACAGGCAAAGTCAAATCACGATTCCACTCCAAAGCATTCATGCTTAAATCCAAATGTGCATCAATTGTAAACATAGGTTATATATTAATCTTTCTATTTCTTGAAACAATGGCCCATTCGCCGGTAATTTTATAGTCTATAACCGTTGCTGCACGGTCATATAAGGCAACAGTTGGACAAATATGAATTGGCAATCCATACAAAACATCTCCTATTTTAAAACCATGCCCCTTAGCCATTTCCAATACCAGATGCTCTTCGCTCTGACTTATTATTTTGGCATCCGGAGCATTCAAAAATGACACTCTTTTAGTAAGCTCATTTTCTGCAGCTACAGCTTTATGCCCTAAATCCAGACTTACTTTAGTTTCATCCGGTAAAGAGATTACCCGACTTATAAGCACCGCCGCAATTGAATACTCCTGCTCTTCAAAAGAGTTCTGATACCCTTTATCCCATAGAATGAACGTGCCTGGGCTACATTCTACTTCAGGTTGCTCCGCATAAAAAGGATAAGTTGGTGTACCACCACCTACAATAACCGGCACAGGCAAACCATTGGCTGTAATGCTATCTTTTAAGTTTTTAATTAAATTCCAGCCAACCTGCCACTTTTCTCTTCTTTGCGATAACGAAACGTCATGGATATGACCATCATAGCCATGCAAACCTATAGCATTTATTCCCTCAGAAATATGCATTTTCTGGTAAAGCGCCAGAGCCTTTTCGTCTGGTAAAATACCTGTTCGGTTCATCCCTAAATTCAAATCCAGAAACAAATTGATTTCCAAACCTGATTCAACTGCAGCTTCCGAAAGTTCATTTAATGATTGCTCATTATCAACCAGACACGAAAATCGTGTTAGCGGAAAAGCTTTTATAAGCGATATATACCTTTTAACTTTTGGGCCAACAGGCTGATAGGCCAGCAGAACATCGGTAGCACCACAAAGGGCTAACATCTCTGCCTCTGCAATGGTAGCGCATTTAAACTTAGCTATTCCGGCATTTATCATTAACAACGTAACCTCACTGGATTTATGCGTCTTTACATGAGGGCGCAATCTGCTAACAGAATCAATGCTGGCTTTTAACTGAGTAATGTTATCTGCAATACGATCGGGATAAAAGACCAATGCCGGTGAGTCAAGTTCACTCACATTGTCAATCTCGAACCAATACCGGTTTGTTAGTTTTTTAGGGTTATTCATGAAGTTCGAATAAAGCTTCAATCTCTACAGGGATATTATCGGGCAACGATCCAAAACCTACTGCACTTCTGGTGCCTATACCGTTTTCTTCTCCCCAAACCTGAGCAAAAAGTTCGCTGCAACCGTTAATTACGAAAGGGTGCCTTTCGAAATCTGGCGTACAGTTTACCATCCCTAAAACTTTGATTACTCTTTTTACACGGTTTAAGCTGCCTAAATTTGTTTTTATGGTTGATAACATGGTTAACCCTACTTGTCTTGCAGCAAGTTTACCTTCTTCTTTATCAAATTCAACACCCACACGCCCGATTATCAAGCTTTTATCATCTCTAACAGGCCCATGCCCAGATAAATAAAGATACTTTCCATCAATCAAAAAAGGTTTATAAACACCCAAAGGCGTTGGCGCCGGAGGCAATGTTAATCCTAATTTTTCAAACTGTTCATCTGCATTAAAAGTTCCCATATCTATATTTAAATAATTTGATTTAATAAAAGTACACCCGCCAATCCCACAATTCCTACTATTGATTCCATTACGGCCCACGATTTAAAGGTATCTTTCATACTTAAGTTAAAGTACTCTTTAAACATCCAGAATCCGGAATCGTTTACGTGCGAGAACATTAAACTGCCTGCACCTACCGCCAAAACCATTAAGTTAGGATCTGTGTTAGACGACACCATCAAAGGTAAAATAATCCCCGCAGTTGTCAAGCCTGCTACCGTTGCAGAACCTACACAAAAACGAATAATTGCGGCAATTAACCAGCCTAAAAATAAAGGCTGCATATCCATATCTTTTAAAAGCACTGCTATTTGTCCGCTTACCCCACTATCTACCAAAACTTGCTTTAATGCGCCAGATCCGCCAATAATTAACAATATCATGGCAACATCTTTGATTGCTTCGCCATAGATATTCATGATGTCTCCCATTTTCTTGCCCTGAAAAATACCTAGCGAAAATGTTGCGACAAACAATGCAACAAGCATGGCGATTGTCGGGCTCCCTGCAAAAGCAAAGAAACTTGATACAGCTGGATTCTGATTTTCTGAAAATGTAAATACTGTAGCGCCAATCAACAGTAAAACAGGAAGTAAAGCCGTAAAAAAGCTATTAAATGCTCCAGGCAATTCTTCTTCGGGCATATCGGCAGGAACAAATGATGCCAATGGTTTTGATGGTATGGCTTTAAGCGTTCTCGAAAACAATGGTCCCCCTATAATGATGGCGGGTACAGCTACAATTAATCCGTACAATAACGTTAAACCCATATTGGCCTTAAACTGAATAACCAGGGCGGATGGCGAAGGATGCGGTGGTAAAAACCCGTGAGTAACTGATAAAGCAGCGAGCATTGGTAAACCAATGTAAATAACAGGCAACTTATACTTGTAGACAATAGAAAAAATCAACGGAACCATTAACACAAAACCTATCCCGTAAAACAATGGAATACCGATTAGGAACCCGGTAGTAACTACTCCCCATTGTATATATTTCTCTCCGCAAAAATTCATCATAGAGGATGCAATTCTTTGCGCTGCGCCACTTTGGGCCACAAGTTTACCCAACATTGCCCCCACAGTAATGATTACTACCAACGAGCCTAAAACATCTCCAATTCCCTTTTCAACCGAGGCTGTAACCTTATTAAGCGGAATGCCCAGTAAAATACCGGCAAGTATAGATACAATTAGAAATGCAACAAATGCATTGACCTTAAATGCTGAAACTAAAACAATCAGAAATAGGATACACAATAGGACGATTAGGATGGTCATACTTTCATATTTTATTTGGAAAACACAAAATAGAAAAAAAAGCGAGTTGCTAAAAGTATTTCTATATTAGTATTACAATAAACATGAAAAAAAACCTAACCAAATCACTCATTGCGCTGGCTTTAATTTTAAGCTCGGTTGCTTCATTTGCTCAATCAAAGAGCTTATTTAATGGTAAAGACCTAACGGGATGGCATGCAGATGTCCCTGAAATGGACAAAGATTCCAATGCCCGGATGCCTTTTATAATTCGCAACGGCTTACTGGTAAGTTTGGGAACTCCAGGAGGTCACCTGATTACTGATGCTACTTATAAAAACTACCGATTGGAGGTACAATATCGCTTTGCCGCAAAACCGGGCAATTGTGGTGTGCTTGTGCATGCCTCTACCCCACGGGCACTTTACGATATGTTCCCAAAATCGATAGAAGTACAAATGCAGCATACCATGGCCGGTGATTTTTGGTGCATACAGGAAGACATTACTGTTCCTGATATGGAAACAAGACGTGGTCCAAAAGAAAACTGGGGCGTTAATAGCGATAAGCTTAGAAGAATAAAAAGATTGGTTCAGGATGTTGAAAAGCCTGTAGGAGAGTGGAATAAAATGGTTATCGAATGTTTGGGTGATCAGGTAAAGGTATGGGTTAATGACGTTTTTGTAAACCATGGAACCAATTGCACAGTAAGTAGCGGCAATATTGCATTGCAGGCAGAAGGCTCTGAAGTAGAGTTTAGAAAAGTGGTATTGGAGCCGATTAAAAAATTAACGGTAAAATAGCCATTCTACTCTAAGGCTGGAATCTTTTGCCCGCTTCGCTAAATGGGCAAAATTTCCTAGGCCTTTTCGCAGAAAGTCGATTTTAAGTAAAGCGAGTGGACTAAGACAATCGTTCGTTTTAGAATGTTCCGAAGTGAGTGTTCTAAAGCGGTCGTTCTGGAACTGTCGTCATCTCGACGATAGGAGAGATCTTTTGTTTATGCAAATTTGCTTTGCAGCTACTTTGTGATAAAGAGATCTCTCCTATCGTCGAGATGATGAGGGTTTTAAATAACTAACTGATCAATGATTCAGCCTTAGTTAAAACAGCGGCTAAACCATCTTTATTCTTTCCTCCGGCTGTAGCGTAGAAAGGCTGTCCGCCGCCCCCGCCTTGTATATCTTTTGCTAATTCTCTGACTATATTAGAAGCATTAAGGCCTTTATCTTTAACCAAACTCTCTGATAACATTACTGTAATTCCAGGTTTATCATCAATTAAGGTAGTAAACACAAGGAACAGATCATCAACCAGATCCTTAACTGAAAATGCTAAGTTTTTAACTGCTTCGGCATTTGGCAGATCAACATGAGTTGCGATCAGATTAATGCCATTAATGGTCTTAAGGTGATGTACAATTTCATGCTTAAGATTTGCAGCTTGTTCGCCAACAGCCTTGTCAGCATCTTTTTTAAGCTTTGCATTTTCTTCGATAAGTGCAGCAACAGCAGCTTTAAGGTCTTTATTTCCTTTTAATAACGACCTTAGCTCATTTAATTCTTTGTTCTGATCTAAAATAAATGCCTCAGCCTTATCTGCTGTAATCGCCTCTATCCTTCTTACACCGGCAGCAACAGCACTTTCAGATGTGATTTTAAAATAACCGATCTGACCCGTTGCCTGCACGTGTGTACCACCACAAAGCTCTTTAGAATAGTGATCATCAAAAGTGATGATACGTACTAAATCTCCATACTTCTCACCAAATAAAGCAGTTACACCGCTCGAAATAGCCTGATCATATGGAACATATCTTTGCTCCTTTAAAGGAATATTTTCTCTTACTTTCTGATTAACCAGGTGCTCAATTTGAGCCAATTCCTCATCGGTAACTTTTGCAAAATGCGAAAAGTCGAAACGTAGGTAGTCAGGATTTACCAATGAACCTTTTTGATTCACGTGCGATCCCAATACTTTCTTCAATGCAGCATGCAGCAAATGTGTAGCACTATGGTTATCCTGAGATAGCAAACGTTTATCTTCATCAATAACAGCCCAAAACTGACCGTCAACATCTTCAGGTAAAGTATCGGTATAATGTACAATTACCCCGTTTTCTTTCTTGGTATCGGTTATTTCAACAAAGAAAAGACGACTATGATCTTCTAAACGACCTGTATCACCTACCTGGCCACCACTTTCAGCATAAAAAGGTGTTTTACTCAACACAATCTGATACTGGTCTTTACCCTTTGCACTAACCTTACGGTACTTTACAATCTCAGTTTCAGCCTCAGAATCGTCATACCCCACAAATTCAACCTCAAGATCAGGATTTACCACAACCCAGTCTCCGGTATCAACTGCAGTAGCTGCACGAGAACGCTCTTTTTGTTTTAAAAGCGCCTTGTTATATTCTTCCATATCAACAGTCCAGCGTTGTTCTCTGGCCATCAATTCAGTTAAATCTATCGGAAACCCATAGGTATCATTCAGTTCAAAAGCAAACTCACCTGAAATCACCATCTGGTCTTTCAATATGCTGTAAACCCATGGATCATCAAATCTTTTCTCAAGCTCAATAGCATTCTCTGCCATTAATACTTCGCCTTGCTTTTTAGTATAATTATCAAAGCGTTGGATACCTGTAGCTAAAGTTCTTAAGAAAGAGATTTCCTCTTCTAAAACTACCTTTTGCACAAAATCCTGCTGCATCGAAAGCTCATCAAAAACGCCTTTAAATTGCTCAGCCAACACAGGCACCAGCTGATTTAAAAACGGATCTTTAAGGTTAAGGAAAGTATAAGCATACCTAACCGCGCGACGTAAAATACGACGGATCACATATCCGGCTTTATTATTAGAAGGCAACTGTCCATCGGCAATTACAAACGAAATGGCGCGAATATGATCAGCCATCACACGCATAGCGATATCCGTTTTTTCGTCTACACCGTAATCAATCCCGGCATGTTTAGCAATGAATTGAATTAAAGGTTGAAAAACATCAGTATCATAGTTTGAAGATTTTCCCTGCAATACGCGAACTAAACGCTCAAAACCCATCCCAGTATCTACATGCTGGGCAGGAAGCGGTTGTAGCGAACCATCTTTTAAACGGTTAAACTGCATAAATACGTTGTTCCATATCTCAATAACCTGAGGATGGTCGGCATTTACCAGTGATTTACCTTCGACAGCTTTACGTTCGTCATCCGGTCTGCAATCAACGTGGATTTCAGAGCATGGACCACATGGGCCCGTATCACCCATTTCCCAAAAATTATCCTTTTTATTCCCTAAAATAATCCGGTCTTCAGGAACATATTGCTTCCAAAGCTCGTAAGCCTCGGTATCCCTTGGCAAACCTTCTTTTTCATCTCCTTCAAAAATGGAAACGTATAATTTATCTTTTGGAATTTTATAAACCTCTGTTAACAGCTCCCAGCTCCAGGCAATTGCTTCTTTCTTAAAATAGTCGCCAAAGCTCCAGTTTCCAAGCATTTCGAACATGGTATGGTGGTAGGTATCTATCCCTACTTCTTCCAAATCATTATGTTTTCCAGATACACGCAAGCAACGTTGGGTATCAGTTACTCTTGGATATTTTATTGGGGCTTCTCCTAAAAACAAATCCTTAAATTGATTCATTCCCGCATTGGTAAACATTAATGTGGGGTCGTTTTTAACTACAATAGGTGCCGATGAAACAATATGATGTTGTTTTGATTCGAAAAATTTTAAGTATGCCTGTCTGATTTCCTTAGCTGTCATCCTTCTCTTGATTTTGGAACAAACTTAGATAAAAAAATAACCTCTATCGAGGAAAATTGAAATTTTATTGTTGGATTCTACTAAAATCCCCCTACATTTGAATACTTTAAATAAAAGCTGTAAAACACTAATAATCAACACTAAAGTATGCCTTACAAAGAACGGGAAATCAATAAAATGTACTATACGATGGGTGAGGTAACCGAAATGTTTGGTGTAAATGCATCCCAAATCCGATTTTACGAAAAGGAATTTGACGTATTGCAACCTAAAAAAAATAAAAAAGGAAACCGTCTTTTTACTCCGGAAGATATTGAAAATTTAAAGATCATTTTTCATCTGGTAGAAGATAAAGGTTTCACTTTAAAGGGTGCAAAAGATCATCTGAAAAACAATACTTCTGAAGTTAAAGAAAATCAAAAGATCATTGACTCGCTTGAGAAATTAAAAGATTTCTTACTGAAATTGAACGACCAGATTTAATTATCGGCATCTATTTTCACTTATCCGGTTAATTACTTTTTTTATTAAAAAAATTTAATGTGGTTAGACAAATTTATGTCGACCACAACCAGAATACTCTGCACATTAGTTCTTGCCCTCTCCTTTTTTAATGTAAAGGCTCAGGAAGATTCGCTTATTAAGGATATTATTGAAAGTTTTGCTGAAAACTTATCAGATGATTATGACCTTTCTGAATTAACAGAACGCCTTACATATTATAGAAGGCATCCCATAGACCTCAACCGGACAAGTCCTGAAGAACTGAAAAATCTGATCTTTTTGTCGCCACTTCAGATCAGTAATTTCTTTAATCACCTTCATAACAACGGTAAACTATTAGACATCCTTGAACTTCAAGGCATTGATGGATTCGACTTACAGACCATAACGCTTTTGCTCCCTTTTGTTACCCTAAAGGCACCCTTACCAATTTCGGATATTGGTTATAAAGAGCTGGTTAAAAAGGGAAACAATGATTTAATATTTAGATATGGCCGGCTGTTTCAAACTCAAAAGGGCTTTAAGGACTTACCCGGAAGCAGGTATTTGGGCACACCAGACAAGCTCCTTTTGCGATACAGATATGCCTATTCAAATATCCTTTCGGCATCTCTGGTTGCTGAAAAAGATGCGGGTGAGTACTTAGTTAATAACAAAACAGGTGTAGATCATTTGTCGGGCAATGTTGCCTTTTATAAACTTGAAAGGGTTAAAAAACTTGTATTGGGAGATTACAGTCTGCAATTTGGTCAGGGTTTGGCACTTTGGTCGGGCTTTGCATTTGGAAAGGGTCCTGATGTTACAAGTGTAGCAAGTAAAGATGTAGGACTTAGGCCTTACTCCTCTTCAAATGAGGCTTCCTTTTTTAGAGGAATTGCGAGTACAACTAAACTAACCCAAAACATTGATCTCAGCACTTTTATATCCTACAGAAAACGTGATGCAAGTTTAAAAACCAGTGATGATAAGACTACATTACAAACCATTGGAATAACTGGCCTGCATCGTACAAAGACTGAGCTTAAAAACCAAAGATGCCTTGGACAATTGATTTTTGGCGGGGCACTACAATACTTAACCAACAACCTAAATCTTGGCTTTGTTGCCTATCAATCTAGCTATCAGCACGAGTTTGTAACCGGAACTTCCCTCTACAACAAGTACGCTTTTACTGGAAAAAACCTGACTAACACCGGTTTCCACTATAGCTATACTTTCAAAAACATCTATTTCTATGGCGAAACAGCTTACAGCTTAAATGGCGGATGGGCGGTTGTTAATGGTGCAATGGCTAGCTTGTCAAAACAGGTATCGGCTGTTTTGCTACATCGCAATTACGATAAGGATTACCATAGTTTTTTCAGTAATGGTGTGGGCGAAGCCACAAAGATCAGCAATGAAAAAGGCTGGTATGCCGGCCTAAATTATACGCCATCCAGGCACTGGACTTTTTCCCTTTATGGCGATTACTTTAGATTTCCCTGGTTAAAATATCGGGTAGATTCTGCCTCCTCGGGATACGAGGCATTCACTCAGGCAGCCTACACTCCTACCAAAACTTTTAAGATTTTAACAAGATATAAACGGGAGATAAAACAACAAAATGCCGATGCTAGCAGTAAATATCCGTATTTGCAGGACGTAAGTAAGGAGAATTACAGAGTAGAATGCAACTGGCAGCTCAGCAAAAAAATTGGCTTTCAACAGCGTGCGGAGCTTGTTCATTATAAAAAGGGAACTGCAGATGAGTTTGGCTATATGGCCTACCAGGACTTTAACTATCGCCCTTTGTCATCTAAGCTTTCAGGCAATATTCGTTTGGCCTATTTCAACACCCCATCTTACAATAGCCGTATCTATGCCTACGAAGACGATGTTTTATATGGTTCTAGCTTTGGTGCATATAATGGCAAAGGGATCAGAACCTTTGCTAATGTAAGATGGCGGGTACTAAGAAAGATGGATGTATGGGGCAGATATGGGCTTTACACTTACAAGGATGTTGAAAAGATAGGTTCAGGACTGGATGAAATAGAAGGCAATAAAAAGTCTGATTTCAAGGTACAGGTTCGTTATCAGTTTTAGCAGGATATGAAGGATCAAATATTCTTTTTGAGGATTTTACTTCCCTTTGTTTTGGGCATAATTACCTTTTACCATACAACTGATCCTTCATTTACCTTAATAATTGGTTCATTATGTTTTGTATGCCTTTTATTCCTGGTCTTATTAAACTTGTATTACAAGAGACTAAAAGCGTACCAATTTAAGAGCTGGATAGCAGGTTTAACTTATACTTCCCTATTTCTGTTTAGTGCTTTCGCGTGTATTTTGAATAAACAATGCTTAAGTGATAACTACTTTAACTCCAAACAGCAGAATTACTTAAAAGTGTTAGTTAACGATGAGCCTCAGCTAAAATCAGGTATTTTAAGGTTCAAGGGGAATGTTACCAAAGCTTACTCATACAAAAATTGCCAGGCAGAAACGGAAAAGGTAATTGGTAAATTAATGGTATCTGTAAAAACAGACAGTTTAAATCCAATATCATTAGCTTATGGTGATGAATTGATTCTCTCTGGAAATACAACAGCAATAGCGACCCCATACAACCCCTTTGAGTTTGATTACAGATCATGGCTGGCGGCACAAAACATTTATCATCAGGTATTTTTAAAACAACATCAGCTGGTAAAGCTTAACGGAAACGCAGGCAATCCTGTAATTGCTTATGCTTTAACTTTACGGGCTAAGCAAGTGCAATTCTATAGGAAGCTACTTAAAGATGATGATGCATTTGCTGTGGCCTCTACACTCATTTTGGGATATAGGGCCGATTTAAGTCAGGACACTTTAAATATTTATTCTAAAACAGGGACTATTCATGCACTTTCTGTTTCAGGAATGCATGTTGGACTGATTTACATCGTGTTGAATTGGCTATTTCAATACCTGGATAGAAATCGCTTATTAAAAATAGGTAAAGTTGCCCTTATTGTTGTTCTGATCTGGTTTTATGCTTTGCTGACAGGTTTTTCGCCTTCGGTATTGCGATCAGCAATAATGCTTTCTGCGTACATCATTGCAAAGTTCTTTAACAGGCAGGGCAATAGTTACAACATCATATCATTCGCAGCTTTTTCTTTACTGGTTTACGATCCTTTTTTAATATGGGATGTTGGCTTTCAGCTGTCATTTCTAGCAGTATTGGGCTTAATCTATTTGCAACCTAAAATACAGAACTGGTGGCATCCTCAAAACAAATGGGTAAATAAGCTTTGGGAAATAATAGCCATGTCGTTAGCTGCACAACTAATTACTTTTCCGCTTAGCATTTATTATTTTCATCAGTTTCCCATTTACTTTTTAATCAGCAATCTTTTCATAATGGTCCCTATTGCTTTGCTAATGTATCTGGGCATTATTATCTTGTTAGGTAAACTCGAATTTTTGGCTCCAATTTTTGAATGGCTCATTAAATTCACAAATTCAGGACTTCAGTGGATTGCAGATTTACCGCTATCGAGCCTTTCGGCAATATGGATAAGTAAAACGGAACTATGGTTGCTTTGCATAGCACTTACCTTATTTATTTTAGCATTAGCTGGTTTTAAAAAGCGAATGTTATTGTTTTCATTAGCTTGTTTTATGGTCTTTCAATCCTTTTTAGCCTACGATAAATTAAAGGCTTTTCATCAGAAAAAGACTATTGTGTTTAACCTGCGTAAAAACTACGCTACTGCTTTTATTTGGGGACAGAAAGCAATGGTGATCACTAATTTAAATCCGACAAGCAGAGACTTTAAGTATTTTATCCAACCTGCTCTTGATCAACATAAAATAAAAGAAATCGTATGTATGGAAGGGTCTATAATAAAAGAGGACGATAGGTAACCAGCCCACCGCCCTAACCTAAACTGGGTAAAACCTAACTTACCAGTAAATTGTATATAGTGCCACAATTAGCCCGCAAACAATGATTGCGCCAACTGTAAAAGCCCTATTAGTTCTAAACATTTCTTTTTCTATTTCAAGTCCGTTTGTTAGTACCCCTCTTCTGGTTTCTATGATGCTAATTACATACATCACCACAAGACAAATGATAAATACAAAACCCATGCGGTCTAGAAATGGTATTTCATAAAGCATGCTCCCATCTCTCTGTTGTACCAGCTTTGAAAAGCCTGTTGAACTGAGGAATTCCAGGTTCATAACATTTGGAAGGAATTTGAATATCACCGAAAGCGCAAAACCGCCAACTGTTGCAAATAATGCTGCATTTGAGGTTGTCTTTTTCCAGAAGAAACCAAGGATAAACATGGCAAAAATACCTGGTGAGAAAAATCCGGTATATTCCTGAATAAACTGAAAGCCACCTTTTTTATCGATACCAAGTAAAGGAGAAATGATGATGGCTACAAGCATTGCAAGGATAACGGTAATCCGTCCAATTACTACCTGTTTGTCTTCATTCGCTGTTTTATTGATTACTTTCTTATAAATATCAAGCGTAAAAATGGTTGCAATACTATTTGCTTTACCAGCAAGGGAAGCAACTACCGCAGCGGTTAATGCGGCAAACGACAATCCCTTTAATCCGGCAGGAAGAAGATTTAAAAGCACAGGATAAGCACTGTCCGGAGATACCTCTCCGCCTTGTATCATATCTGTTTTAAAGTCGCCATACCCTTCTTTGTAAAGAACAAACGCTGCTATACCTGGAAGTACCACGATAACCGGCATCAGTAATTTTAAGAAAGAGGCAAAAAGCAGTCCGTTTCTTGCTGTTTTAAGATCAGCTCCAAGTGCTCTCTGAGTGATGTACTGATTGCAACCCCAATAGTTAAGGTTTACAATCCACATACCACCTATTAGTACAGTTAAGCCCGGCAGATCAAGATAATTCTCATTATCTTTCTTAAAGATCATATGAAAATGCTCTTCGGCATGGACTTTTAAAAGACTAAAACCTTTCATTACCCCACTTGAACCGAAATGCGTAGCTACCAGCTCTAAGGCCAGATAGGTAGTTGCCAAACCACCAAGGATAAGGAAAAACACTTGAATTACGTCTGTATAACCAATTACCTTCATTCCACCAAGGGTAATGATGATGGAGAAAATAGCCAGCAGATACATACACGCAGTAAGGTTAATTCCTGATATGCTGTGGATTGCCAGAGCCCCTAAATAAAGTATGGAGGTTAAGTTTACTACTACATATAGTAACAACCAGAAAATAGCCATAATCATTGCTACAGTACCGTTGTAACGCTGATTTAAGAACTGTGGCATGGTGTATATCTTATTTTTAAGGTATACAGGTATAAAAAACACCGCCACAATTATTAAGGTAACAGCCGCCATCCATTCATAGGTAGCAATTGCCAGCCCCATCTTAAATCCTGATCCGCTCATTCCAATAAACTGCTCTGCAGAAATATTGGAGGCAATAAGGGAAGCCCCTATTGCCCACCAGGTAAGTGAGTCTTTGGCCAGAAAGAAATCCTTTGAGTTCTCCTTATGAGCCTTTTTTTGTCTATAAACCCACCATCCGTAAAACGCAACGATCAGAAAATAAATCAGGAAAACTGCATAGTCTAATGCGCCCAGTGTTTTCATAAATTCCGGTTAATCGCTGAATTTAAATGTGTCTGTTGATTAAGTTTTCAAGGAATTCTTGTCTGCCGCTTAGTGTTTGTGGCTCGCCATTCTGAATTGCATAATCGCGTAGATCTTCAAGACTTAAGCTGCCGTTTTCAAAGTCTTTTCCTTTACCGCTATCAAAAGATGCATATCTGTCTGTTCTGATTTTTTTGTAGTCAGAGTTTTGAAGTATATCATCAGCAACGATAAGCGCACGGGCAAACATGTCCATACCACCAATATGCGCATAAAACAAATCAGCCTGATCAGTTGAATTTCTACGGATTTTGGCATCAAAGTTTATTCCACCACGACTAAAGCCACCTGCTTCAAGAATGATCAGCATAGACTCTACCAATTCGTTAATGTTATTTGGGAACTGATCTGTATCCCAGCCATTTTGATAATCTCCACGGTTTGCATCAATAGATCCAAGTAAACCTGCATCTGCAGCTACTTGTAATTCATGCTGGAAGGTATGACCGGCAAGGGTTGCGTGGTTTACTTCTAGGTTTAATTTAAAATCGCCCAGAAGGTCATATTTTTGAAGGAAACCTAAAACCGTTGCAGCATCATAATCGTACTGATGCTTAGTAGGCTCACATGGTTTTGGTTCAATTAAGAATGTACCTTTAAATCCATTCTTTCTTGCATAATCTTTTGCAGTATGAAGGAACCGTGCAAGATGCTCCTGCTCTCTCTTCATGTCAGTATTTAATAGCGACATGTATCCTTCGCGACCGCCCCAGAACACATAATTCTCTCCACCTAATGCAATAGTTGCATCAAGGGCAGCTTTTACCTGGGCAGCACCATGCGTTAGCACATGAAAATCAGGGTTTGTGGCTGCACCGTTCATATATCTTCTGTGCGAGAACAGATTTGCAGTACCCCATAACAATTTTACGCCTGTTTCATCTTGTTTCTGACGGGCATAATCTACCAAAGCCTGCAGTCTTCTTTCGTTTTCTTTGATGTCATTACCGTAATCTACCATATCAACATCATGGAAGCAGTAATACGGAATACTTAGCTTGGTTAAAAACTCAAATGCCGCATCCATTTTATCTTTAGCACGTTCTACAGGATCGCTTTTTTGGTTCCATGGAAAAATATGGCTTGCTTCGCCAAAAGGATCGGCACCGTTGCCACAGAATGAATGCCAGTAAGCGCCGGCGAAACGAAGGTGATCTTTAAGTGTTTTCCCAGCTACAATCCTTTCAGGATCATACCATTTAAATGCCAGAGGATTGTCGCTTTCACGTCCCTCGAAGTTAACCTTACCGATATTTTTAAAAATTTCGCTATTCAAAGTGTTTACGCTCATGTTGATTTTTTTATTTATTTAATGATTCTAATTTTTGTTCAAGAAGTTTTTTCCAGGTTTGATATTCATCTTCCAGAGTTTCTTTTGTTGGTTCTACCAGCTTAACAGGCTTTTTATTACTAAATGCTTCGCTAACAGTTTTAAAGATATTTGCACCAATACCAGCACCTACAGCAGCACCATAACTACCGTCGTTTTCATAAAGTTCTACCGGCACGCCTGTTACGTTTACAAAGGTTTGAGAGAAAATATCACTCATAAAAAGATTTGACCTGCCTGCTCTAATCACAGATGGCTTCATTCCATTTTCTCTAAGGATATCTAATCCATAACGGAATGAGAATGCAATTCCTTCCTGTACTGCGCGGAATATATGTGCCTGTGTATGCAGGTTAAGGTCTATTTGTTGCAAATGCGCGCCTACAAGTTTATTATTTAGCATGCGCTCAGCACCATTGCCAAAAGGAAGAACATAGAGTCCATTGCTTCCGGCGGCGATTTTACTTGCTGCATTATTCATGGCAACGTAGTCTATTGACGAGCCTATCAGGTTTTTAGCCCATCGGTTCATACTTCCTGTACCATTGATGCAAAGCAAAACGCCTAATCGTTGATCCTGAGCGGTGTGATTTACGTGCGCAAATGTATTTACACGTGATTGTTTATCGTAAAGTAACTGGTCTGTAACGCCATAAATAACTCCTGACGTTCCAGCTGTTGCCGCTACTTCGCCCGGTTGTGTTACATTTAATGAAAGGGCATTGTTTGGCTGATCTCCTGCTTTATAAGCAACCGGAATACCTGCCCTTAAACCTAGCTTTTCGGCAATCGATTTCTTTACTTGTCCATGTTCAGAAAACACTGGTTTTATCTCCGGAATAATACTTGAAGAAAAACCAAACTGTCCCATAATATCAGTAGAAATTCCGTTGGCTTTAAAGTCCCAAAGTATCCCTTCTGATAAGGCAGAATTACTGGTAGTAACCTCTCCGGTAAGTTTCATAGCGATAAAATCTCCAGGCAGCATCATCTTGGCTACTTTACTGTAGGTTTCGGGTTCGTTCTTTTTAACCCAGGCCAGTTTTGACGCTGTAAAATTACCAGGCGAGTTAAGCATACGGCTCAAAACCTGTTCTTTTCCTAAAGCATTAAATGCTTCTTCTCCGGTCTCAACAGCTCTGCTATCACACCATATAATACTGTTTCTCAGACTGTTTTGCTCTTCATCTACAATAACAAGCCCGTGCATCTGATAAGCTATACCAATGGCCGAAATGTCTAACGGATTGTATTTACCCTTACTGTTACAATTTAGTATGGCCTGTTGAACATGTTCCCACCACATATCTGGTGATTGCTCTGCCCACCCTGATTTGAGGGAAATAATCTCCGATTCACTATCCGGATAAGATCGGAAGAGCACACGTCTGAACTCCAGTCACTACCACAGATCTCG
>NZ_CAMLHF010000128.1 GCF_946479715.1 uncultured Pedobacter sp.
ACCAGAGGCGTTCATTAAGCCCGATCAGATCCTTGATATTTCAGATAAGATGGCTGCCAACGGAAACTTAAACTGGCAGGCACCCAAAGGCAATTGGACAATCCTGCGCCTGGGTCATGTTAATTCCGGAAAGAGAAATGGGCCGGCACCTGCCGAAGGAACCGGATGGGAAGCAAATAAGTTTTCTAAATCAGGCGCTGATGCACATTTTTCAGGTTACATAGGCCGACTTTCGGGCGCAAATGGACCACTTGCGGGAGGGCTGCTAAATGGTATGCTCATCGATAGCTGGGAATGCCATACCCAAAGCTGGACCCAGGATATGGAACCCGAATTTAATCGTATTTCGAGTTATCAGCTTCGCAAATGGCTGCCTGCTTTATTTGGCTATGTGATCAAAGATCATGAAACCACTGCACGCTTTTTGACCGACTGGCGCAAAACCCTCAATGACCTTTTAACCAATAATTATTATGGTCGCATGTCCTCGCTGGCAAAAGAAAATGGATTATCCGTAACCTACGAAACCGGCCCAGGAGATGTAGTGCCTGCCGATATCATGGAGTATTTCAAATTTGCAGATGTACCTATGTGCGAGTTCTGGCAACCCATGACCGATGGATTTGTCGGCTCTATCAACTTCAAGCCAATCAAGCCAACGGCCTCTGCAGCAAGGATGTATGGGAAACCACGTGTAGCGGCAGAATCATTTACAAACATATCACTCAGCTGGGACGAACATCTCGACATGCTCAAAGAGGTTGCCAACATAAACAGCGTGCAGGGTGTTAGCCATTATGTATTCCATACCTATACACATAACCCACAAACTCCTTTTCTGGCTCCTGGCAGCTCTTTCGGAGCAGGAATTGGTACACCTTTCTTAAGGGGACAAACCTGGTGGCAATACATGCCTGATTTTACAGATTATTTATCGCGTTGCACATATATGCTCGAAAGAGGCAAGCCAGTGTCTGATGTGCTGTGGTATCTTGGCGATGAGATCAATCATAAACCAGATCAGAATGCCGCTTTCCCGGAAGGATATAAATACGATTATTGTAACCCTGATGTGTTGTTGAACCGATTGAAAGTAGAAAATGGAATGGTGGTAACTCCAGAAGGCATTCGATATCGGGTACTGTGGCTGCCCGACGTGCCACGTATGTTGCCACAAACATTAGAAAAAATACGGTCGCTTGTGCGTAACGGCGCAACCGTTGTGGGTAATGCACCAGTAGGACTTGCTACACTAACCGGAGGTAATGCTGCAAAACAACGTTTTAATGCTGCAATAAAAGATCTGTGGGGTGGAGCTGGCAAAGGTTTAAGAAAGGTTGGTAAGGGACATGTTATTTCAGGCATGTCGATCGATCAGGCATTGGCCACGTTAAAGATCACACCCGATGTTATCGGAGGGGATGCGTTATGGGCACACCGGAGTATAGAGGGGGCAGACTGGTATTTTGTGACTGCACCAAAAGGCCATGGATTTACAGGCGAGTTGAGTTTCCGGGCAAAAGGAGAGGTAGAACTGTGGGATCCAGTTACCGGTACTTCCAAACCTGCCGAAAGCCAACTTAATGCTGAGCGCACAACTGTTAAACTTAATCTGGCACAGGGAGGTTCATGCTTTGTTGTTTTCAGGAAAAAAGAAAGCACAGGAGCCGCGGCTAAATTTAAAGTAACCGAAGCAGTTGCTACCTTGTCGATCTCAGGATCATGGAAGCTGGCTTTCCCTGCAGGATGGGGTGCTCCGGAAGCTCTTGAAATAACTGAACTAAAGCCATGGAAGGACCTTGATATTTCAGCAGAAGGAAAAGCGTTTTCGGGTACTGTAACATACGCAACCACATTCACTATCGATAAAACGGCCCCTGATCTGGACTATATCCTCGATTTAGGGAAAGTTGACATGGCTGCGGTTGTAAGCCTAAACGGCAAAGAAGTGGGGAAATTATGGGCTGCACCGTATCGTGTTAATTTAAAGGATTTCATTAAACTGGGTCAGAATACACTGAGTGTGCAGGTAACGAGCACCTGGTTCAATCGTTTGGCTTTTGATGCAGGGCAACCTGAAGACAAGCGTAAAACGTGGACTATAGCAGGACCGGGCAAAGGTTCGGCTTTACGTGTATCGGGTTTACTGGGGCCTGTAAAACTTGATGTTCAAAAGGAAAAGTAAAATGTCATAAATACCCCTGTATTTTGTCCTGATCGTCCCTTATGGGCAATACCTATTCGCATTAACTTTGTTTTAATCAAATGTCGAAACCATGAGGAAAATAATTGCTTGCCTATT
Source organism: uncultured Pedobacter sp. (assembly GCF_946479715.1). The sequence continues at coordinate 2,303 of NZ_CAMLHF010000128.1, forward strand.
TTTAACGATGGACGGGGTGATCCAATCGCCCGGAGGTCCGGATGAAGATCCTAAGAATAACTTTAAATGGGGAGGATGGTCATTCCCTCATTGGGATGATATTATGAACCAATCAATGGCTAAAATCACCGCTGAGCCTTATGATTTGCTGCTGGGAAGGCGTACCTATGAAATTTTTGCTGCATTTTGGCCAAATCAACAAAATGATCCTACTTCCGAAATGTTTAACCGAGTTGAGAAATATGTTGTGGCTACCACTAAAGTAGATACCTCTTGGATAAATACTTCTCTTATTACCGGTAATGTAATACACGAACTGGAAAAATTCAAGGCATCAGATGGACCTAATTTGCTGATTTATGGAAGTGCCGACCTGTGTCAGACTTTATTTAAACACCATCTGATAGATGTACTGCATACCTGGACATTTCCTGTTACCTTGGGTAGCGGTCAGCGGCTTTTTGAAAAGGGTACGCAGCCAGAGCAGTGGAAGCTTGCAGATGCTGTTGTGTCTTCTACAGGCGTCATCATGGCAAGTTATTCTCCTGATGGGGATGTAAAAACAGGTTCTATGTCAGATGGGTAGGTTGATTTGATAACCTTACGCAACTGATCATCATGCTCATCTGCCCATTCGCCAAGTGCTTGTATCAGGGGAATTACGGTGTGTCCTAAATCTGTAAGGAAATATTCAACTTTAGGGGGTAGTTCAGCATAGATTTTCTTTGAAACCAATTCATGTTGTTCCAATTCGTTTAACTGCATATTGAGTACTCTTCTCGATGCGTCAGGTATTTTTCTTTGCAATTCGCTCGGCCTCCTATTGCCTTCATGAATAAAATACAGGAGCCTGATTTTCCATTTCCCATATAGTACTTCAGCAAGCAGGTCAAGACCGCAATTAAGAGAAACAGGTATCTTTCTTTGATGCTTCATTATTCAAAGATAAGTTATTGATGCAATTTTAATATAGGGATAAATTTAGCCCTATACGAATCGGTTTTCCGTACTTGTAGCATTAGCACATAAGGCCAATCTTTGCAGTACAAATACAATATTATGAAACAATTCAATTTCAATAATGAGCTTTCTGGTAAAATAGCGTTGGTTACAGGAGGCACAAAAGGAGCAGGAAAGGCAATTGCCCAAAGGCTGGCAATTGCAGGAGCTAAAGTTGTTGTTGCTGCCCGTAATAAACCCGAGGATATTAACCCTGACTTTACTTTCATATCTGCAGATTTAAGTACAACAGATGGAACAGCAACACTGATTGCCGATTTAGAGAGCCGGTTTAAGGGGATCGATATTCTGATTAACAACCTTGGTGGATCGAATACTCCAGGCGGTGGTTTTCAAGCCTTGACAGATCAAAACTGGGAGGAAACCTTGCAAACCAATCTTCTTGCTCCGGTTAGACTTGACAGGGCATTATTACCCTACATGATCAAGCAATCATCAGGTGTAATTATTCACATTGCATCTATTCAAGGCAAATTGCCATTGCATGATGCAACATTGCCTTATGCAGCTGCAAAGGCCGGATTAATCAATTACAGTAAAAGTCTTTCAAATGAAGTTTCTCCTAAAGGTGTGCGTGTACTTACCGTTTCCCCGGGCTGGATACAAACTGCTGGTGCTATCGGCATGATGGAGGAACTTGCAGAGAGAACCGGTATAACAGTGGCAGAAGCTACTCAAAAAGTGATGGATTCTTTAGGAGGAATTCCGATGGGTAGACCGGCAGAACCTGAAGAAGTTGCTGAACTGGTAGGTTTCCTTGTCTCGCCCCGTGCCGCTTACTTAAGTGGAACAGAATATGTGATTGATGGTGGTACAATTCCAACAGCATAAATTAATGAAGATTTAAATGCTACAACATTCTGCCGTTAACCACCAACTTGTATTTTAACGCGCCTTCAGCATACAGGTAGTATCCATTTTTAGCGCGTACTGTTTCAAATTCTCCAAAAGGTAATTTTACATGCTTATTGTTTACAAAGTAACCTCCAATGGTAAGATTAGCAAACCATTTCCTGGCATCTGTATGTGTCCAGATTTCTACTTTATCTGTACTAAACTGGCAAACCGTTTCCCTGTACTCGATATTGGATAATGAGAGCTTAATCAAACGGAATTGTTTCCCTGCTAAAGAAACAGGAGTGGGGTTGATGCATCCTGCAAGGAACATAGTACAGAATGTAAAATAGAGGAGCGTTTTTCTAAGTAGCATAACACTAATATACCAAATTATTAATCAAATGCCTTTCTAGTTTTCATTAATTGGTATTGTAAACCAAAACGTACTACCAATACCAACCTCACTTTCAACGCCAATATCGCCGCCATGCCTTTTAATGATCTCCGAGCAGATGTATAACCCAAGCCCAAGCCCGGTGTAATTATCACCCTCGTAGCTTACACGATAATATCGATCAAAAAGATTTGGTATAATATGGCTTTCAATACCAGGTCCTGTATCCTTTACTGAAACCTTAACATAATTTTCAATCCTTTCAATATTAAGATAAATATCTTTCGAATCCGGGGCATATTTAACAGCGTTGTTAATGAAGTTAACTACAACCTGGTCTATGCGATTTTCATCAGCATAAATCTGTAAGTCCTGATCCCCTTCAATAATCAACTTATATTTATTTTCAAATCGTACATGGTTACAACACAGGTTTAGCATATCTGCTACCGTAAATGTAGTTTTGGTCAGTTTTAGCTGTCCTTCTGCCATTCGGTTAGCGTTCAGCAGGTCATCTACCAAAACACTCATCTTTTCCATGCTTCTATTTGCCTGCTCTATCAATTTCACATGGATTGGAGAAGTCGGTTTTTCTTTAATCCTGTCAAGTAGTTGCAAAGAGGCTTTTAAGCTGGTTACAGGAGTTTTTAGTTCATGACTTGCAATGCTTAAAAAGTCATCCCTGCGCTGTTCAAAGAGCTTACTTTCTGTAATATCGGCAGTCATTCCCACCATTCTGTTAACCTTTCCGTGCTCGTCATATCTTGGCCGTCCATGAGCGCTAATCCAGTGGATAGAACCATCGCGCCATTTTACCGGATATTCTGCTTTATAGATTCCGTTTTTTGCAATAGCCTCCTGCACCAATGCCTTTACCCGATCCCGGTGTTCCGGAAACATCGCATTAAACAGGTCTGGATAATTGAAGGTTTCGTCTTTTCCATATCCGTAATTGGCCTTAAACTGAGCGGTACTTTGCATAATTCCGGTAGCCAGATCCACTTCTGTAGATCCAAGTTTACTTGCATCTAAGGCTATTTCCAAACGCTGATTTATCTCTTCAACGGCTTTTCTTGCATTCACCTGTTCGGTAACCTCATTGGCTACAATCATCAGTTCTCTGGCTTCACCTGCCGTACCAATAGATTGGTAGGTAAAGTTCACATATATATCTTTTTTTTCTTCACCATGTTGCATCGTAAGTTTGGCTTCATTGCCATAATACGGTTTGCCACTGACATATACCTCATTAAGGAAATCCATAATAGGCTGACCCTGAAGCGTTGGAAGAACGATAGATAAAGGCTGTCCGATAACTGATTGGTCTTTTCCCCAAATCTTAAGTATGGCATCATTTGCGTTATCTACAATCAGTTTAGGACCCTTCAGTATCGCTATTGCCGTTGGCGATTCTTTAATTAGATTTCTAAACCTTAAGCCGCTTTCAAACAAATGTTCATTAGAAGTTACCAATTCTTCTTTTTGTTCGCTGAGCAGCAAATTAGTCGATTGGTGATTTTCTATTTCCTCAAGTGCCGAGATGCGCAATTCGATCTGATCCATTACAGATGTGGCCATACCCGCAAGAATCTCTTTTTCCAGATCTCTAAATTCTCTGGGTTTCTGATCGATGATGCAAAGCGTACCAATCAGGAAACCATCATGAGTAATCAATGGAGCTCCGGCATAAAAGCGTAATCCAAAATCTCCTGCCACATTAGGATTAGCAATCAGACAGGGTTCTTTAAGCGCATCTTCAAAAACAGTTATTTCGGGATCTAGCACCGCAAGGGCACAAATGCTTTTACCTCGGTTAGCTTCTTTGGCTTTTCCCATACCAACATTGGCTTTAAAGAAAACGCGTTCCGCATCCACCAGCGATACCAAAGAAATAGGTGCATTAAATATTTTAGTGCAGAGCCTTGCGATATTATCAAAAGATGCCTCCGATGGAGTGTCCATAATCCTATAGCGCTTTAGCGCTATTAACCGTTCGGAATCATTCTCGGGAATAATGTTCATTCCGAAGGTATTTTCAATCATGCGGGGAAAAATAAGGTATTACTGGCTAAAGGTACGAAAAGATGAAAGATTTCCCTTAAAAGTTAAACAAATGATAGCAAAAGCGCTCAGAGATAGAATTGTTCTGTTCAGCTTGCTTTTTATTTTCTTATTCCAAGTGCTGGCTGTTTCGGATGTAACAATAAATGCTTTAAATTAGAGCGTGTATTTATAATAATACCACCAGGGGGGTATTGCTACTGTGGATATGAAATATCAAATTTGACTATAACAATTAACAACCATATCTAATTATTAACATGGAAACTCAAACCAACTCACCACAAGTAGATGCAAATTTAGATGTTTGCGAAACCTATCCACAGGATTTGATCAACGCTGGGAAACCCATCACCGAAGCAAAGGCAAGACAAGGTATTACAGACTATCTGGCCACCACAACCGGCCCGAATGATCCTAAAAATATTTTCGGTTTTGAATACGGATTGAACACACTCCGTACCTTTATGGAAGAGATTGATGCCTATAATAAAAACGCAGGAGAGAAGATTGTAGCTGTTCGGATTTATCATGCTATAACGATTCGCGATAATGATACTACCAAAACCCCTAAAAGAGATGAAATTTTAGTGCCGGTTCTTGAAAGTGGTAATGATTTGTATAAGGTGGCACCTATAGTTGGCCCCCCGATTATCGTAGGCGACACAAGGCCATGCCCAAATCAATGTAAATTCACGCTCTTAACAGAATAAATTACTAATGCCGGATCTTAGAGACACTATTTTTTTTATCTCATCGGTATCAGATGTCTCTGAGATCCTGCCTTTAACCGCATGGTTGTTTGTTGCTCAAAAAAAAATGCCCTACACGTTATTGGGTATATTATTTCTTATCTCCTCGATATTAAAAATATATTCATTAATTACTGCCGAACTGCATATCAATAATATGCCGGCATTTCACCTGCTAGCTTTAGTAGAAATTGCACTGGTTTATTGCTTTTACAACCAATTGATTTTTAGAAGAATTCATTGGCTGGGCTTAATCGCAATATCACTTGTAAACATATTAAATACACTTTTTTTGCAGGATATCAATAGTTTTAATTCGCTTGCCTGGGCATTTAACATGATCTTGCTAATTGTGCTGGGGCTCATGTATTTTTATAAGATCTATAATGACGACGATGACTATACACCCTTAAACGAAAGACCAGCCTTTATCATTACCTCAGGTTGGTTAATTTATGCATCCGGTGCACTTTTTACATATTTGCTGGGCACAGAAATATTATCTGGCACACCTGATGGATTTTATAAGAATGCCTGGGTTTTTCAATGTATTTCAAATATTCTTAAAAATGTTATTATAGGTTATGGTTTCTGGTTAATTGGAAAAAAATGTCTAACCTGATCTATCTTCTGCTGGGCACATCATCTATGGTACTCATGATGGTGGCAATTATTTGGTTTGTTTTTGCATTCCAGCGAAAACTTGCGGCCAAAGCAAAAGCCTATAAAGAAATTGAAGAATTGATGCAAAAGCAGGAACTTAAGTCGGCATATGTGCTAATAGAGGCGCAGGAGCAGGAACGAAAAAGGATAGCTGCAGAATTACATGATAATGTAGGTAGTTTACTTGCTACGCTAAAGATTTACAGTGATTTATCCGTAACTCATGCTGATCCTGATTACATCAAAGAATTGAACGGGAAAATGAATGTAATAGCAGAGGATCTGGGTCTGGAAATCAGGAAACTTTCGCATAAACTAGATCTGAGGGCCTTGTCGGGTTTCGGACTAAAGGCTGCACTGCTACAACTTGCAGAAGCCATAAATGAATCAGGCAAGTTAAAGGTGCTGGCAGTTATCGATATAGCAAGTCCACTGCCCGAAGAAATATCCCTGCAACTGTACAGGATCATTCAGGAGCTATTTACGAATACCTTAAAACATGCGATGGCAAGTGAGGCAAGAATTGAAATTACGGTAATAGATCGTGACGTTACCTTGATTTATGAGGATAATGGAAAAGGTTTTGATATCAACGATCAGGCATCAATGGGGATGGGAATAAGCAATATCAAATCAAGAGTGAGCCACATTAACGGAAAACTCACTTTCGACTCTTTGTCTAATGGAATTACTTACATTATAGAAATCACAAACTATGGATGAGCTATTGATTTACATTGCAGATGATCATGCTATTTTTGTGGAGGGGCTTAGTGAAATACTAAAAGCACAGCCTCACCTTAAAATCATAGGAACGGCAACTGATGGCCAGGAGCTGGTTGAATTAATGTTGCAAAGAAAGGCTGATTTGGTAATTCTGGATATAAATATGCCCAAGCTTAATGGAATTCAGTGTACAGAATGGATCAAAAAAAATAGCCCTAAAACGAAGGTGGTTATATTAACCATGTTTCCTGAAAAGTCGTATATCGACCAATTGATTAAGGCAGGGGCCGATGGTTGTCTCTTAAAAAGCCGTGGAAGCAAGGATCTGTTAGAGGCCATAGAGCGGGTAATTGATAGTAAATCTTATTTTGACAGCATTACTGATTTTATTAATCCAATTGAACATCTACCTTATCACATAAGTGAAAGGGAAATTGAAATTATACGCCTGGTTGTAAATGGGCTTACAAGTGCCGAAATAGCAGGTAAACTATTCATTTCAGAACATACAGTAAAAACGCATAGAAAAAATATCTTCAGAAAAATGGGCATCAATAGCACAGGTCAGCTGGCTACATTTGCAATCAATAACGGGCTAATTGCTTAAAAAGCCAGGTCATAACGTTGTTCAACAAGAGGTTTGCCAAAATCATTTGAAGGCTTTTCTTCTGTCAGTCTAAACCCAAATTTTTTGTAGAGGTGATGAGCTGCAGGTAAATGATCAGTCGTCCACAGATAGGCGTATTTATATTTGCATTCTTTTGCAAAATCCATAAAAAGCTGCATCAGGGTGTTGCCCAGGCCTAATCCCCTGCATTCAGGCTCAAAATAGAAATAGCGTAACTGGGCGGTACTGTTTTCGCGGTGCATCAATAGCATAAAACCTACTATCTTATGCTCCTGTTCACATATCCATGCACGATCGAGCTCGGGATCATAATTTTTATAAAATTCGTGCAGGCCCGAACCAACATAAGTTTCAAAGTTTACACCATAATTGTACTCGTCGCCATATATCTTGCCATGCCTGTACATTACATATCCCAGATCACCTGGTCTTATTTCTGTACGGATGGTAATGTCCTGTGTCTTTTCCATTTTTTATTTACTAATTTTTGAAAGAATATTTTGGATAGCCCCCATGTGTAAGATCAGCTCTTTAATCTCCTCGTTATTCAGTCTCTTCATGAGATCTGCAATTTGATTATCGCTGGCCTTATTGAGCTTTTCATACTCTTTTGCACCTGTAGCCGACAATGCAATCACTTGTATTCTCGCATCGGCATTATCTGATGTTTTTTCTATTAGGCCTTTTTTCTCAAAACTTAGCAATACCCTGCTTAAATAGCTTTTGTCCATGTCTAACAGTTCAGTTATTGCTTTGGCACTGACTTTTTTAGCGTGATGGATCTCATACATTACCCTTACCTCTGGTAGTGTAAATTTGCTGTCAAGTAAGAATTTATCCAGCAAGCCGATCACTTTGGTGTAGTACCTGTTAAAAGCCCTGATTTTATCTACATCATGTTTATCCATAAACAAAAGTAAATACTTTAGTTGACAAAGTCAACTAGTTTGCAGCCATTTTCTTTAGGATTAGATTATAGGATAAAACCACTGAAACATTTCCTTTATTTGTATATGCCAATTATCAGAATTGAAACTTTCATAAATGCTGATCGGGCAACGGTCTTTGATCTTGCCAGAAGCATCGATCTTCATCAAATTTCAACGGTACATACCAATGAAAGGGCTGTTGCAGGAAAGATGTCAGGGCTCATTGAATTAAATGAATCGGTGACATGGGAAGCCAGGCATTTTGGGATTGTACAGAGATTGAGTTCTAAAATAACTGAAATGAAATCTCCAGAATATTTTGTTGATGAAATGGTTTTCGGAGCTTTTAAGTCATTTAGGCACGAGCATATTTTTGAAACAAAGGAAACTGGAACACTGATGACAGATGTTTTTAATTATGTTTCTCCGCTTGGGGTGTTGGGAAAACTGGCGAATGTGCTTTTTCTTAACCGATATGTAACAGATTTGCTGGTTCAAAGGAATAAAGTATTAAAGGAATATGGCGAAAAAATACGACCCGTTAACTTTTAGTCGCTGTGTAGTCATTTTGTATTATTTCCAGCTTTTAAAGGTAAATAAAGGCTATTGGACATGTGTGGCGTAAATATGTCGTAAACAAGTCGCAAAACAATTTCGGTCTTAGTAATACCTTTGCCATGTACATAAAACGTTCTAAAATGAAAAATATAGACTTAGCAAAAAAGATTAAAGAACTACGCAGTCGCAAAGGCATGAGCCAGGAAGAGCTGGCTGAAAAATCTCAACTTAGCCTAAGAACAATTCAACGAATTGAGGGTGGAGAGACTGAAGCAAGAGGCGATACCTTACAACGTCTGGCAAAGGCTTTAACTGTAACTCCTGATGAATTGATAGATTGGACAGAAAGTGAGGATAGAGGTTTTCTGGCTGTGCTAAATTTGTCCGCACTTAGTTTTATAGCTTTTCCAATACTGGGGATAGTAGTGCCGTTGGCACTGTGGATGCTCAAAAAAGATAAAATTAAATACATAAATGAGACCGGTAAAAGATTATTGAACTTTCAAATATCCTGGTGCATTTTAGTTATGTTCTTCTCTATTTTTCCTATGGTTATCCAAATCTTTCATATTGGCGGCTCAATATTTAGGGGATTTCGACTTTTTAATTTAGGAGCTATAGAATCATTTATACTGATGGTGCCAATACTGTATGCTATTAATCTGGTTTTCATCATTGTAAATACAATAAGAAGTTACAATACCGGAAAAGTATTCTATCAGCCGGCTATTCCTTTTTTAAGATAAAAGTTCATTATCTTTAAGCAAACCAAATTGACCTCTTATGTATTTAACCTCTCTCCTAAAAGCAGTTTTTATTATAGCTTGCTTTTTGATAATCAATACAGCTATGGCTCAAAGCAAGCAAACCGATACTTTAAATAAATTTACTGGTACATGGGGTGGAGTAGCCATAAAGCGGCTTAATGAAAGTGAAATCCATAGACCCTATTCCATAATCTGGAGAATTCATCGTATTAATAATTCAAAAAATCAAATTGAACTCACAGAAATAGGTCAAAGATTTGAAAGTTATGAAGAAATAGAAAAACCAAAGAAAGCGATTTACAAGGGGCACATTGATAAGGATACCCTCTCTATAGAAATCAGCAATCCTACAACAAATAACAAGTACCTGGTTAAATTAAGCCTTAACCAGAATGATCAACATTTTATGCTAATAGGTACTGTTGAGCCTATTGGAACTGATGATAGTTTGATGTTCTCATTGACTAAATTTAACGATGACACCTCCAAATACGTGAAACCAAAAGACGAGGTTGAGGTAATAGTTATGCCCCCACCACCAAAAAACTAGACACGAAGTCATAGATGAAAACATTAATTCTATTTATTGGTGTGGTTTTCTTACTAGGCTATGCTCGTCTTGGTTATACTCCTGTAACTGAAAATAACTCTTGCGTAAAGCAGTATAATTCCAAATTAAAAAGAAATATTTATAGTTATGTAGATGAATTTCCCGAATTTCCTGGGGGTATTGAGGCATTGATGAAGTATATCAGGAAAAACAGGACAATTGACGAGAATTATATTCAAGGCACGCTTAAATTTGAGGTTATCATTGACGTTGATGGTACTGTTATCGATGAAAATATTCCTGGTAAGGAACCTGATGCTTATAGCATTTCGGATAAAGATCTACTCAAGATACTTCATGTGATGCCCAAATGGAAGCCAGGTAAATGCAAAAACAGGAATGTTCCGTTTCGATACCCTTTCCTGATACACATTAACATAAGTTATTAAGGTATGCCAAAATTATCAGAATAGAAACCTTCTAGAAGAGAGTTAGTCGATGTACTTATTATTTTACCTTTAACCAGTAGCGTTTTACACCTTACCATCGTTTTAGTGTAAAAACCAAATTAACAGCTTTATGAAAAAATTTCTATTCGTTTGCGCGATACTATTTATCGCTAATCTAGGGTGCAAAAAAAATAATATTGGGGGAGGAGGGCTCTGCGCCTGTTCACCTATAACTGAACCTGAATTAAAATTGGTTATAAAAAGTAGCACAGGTACCGACCTGTTAAATGACAAAATCGCCGGGGCGTATTCAAAAGATGAAATTAAAGTATTCCAAAAATTGGCAGATGGAACCGAAACTCCCGTTAACTTTAGCATCAGACCTCCATTTTCTTATGGCGAAGAAAAGTTCAATTTCAACTCGCTATTTGTAGGCCTTAATTTCTTAAGAAACTCAAAAGACACCAAGATTCTTCTAAAGCTTGGTGATAGCAAACCCTATGAACTTAGTTTTGCATTAAATGAAGGTATGTATGATATCAATAAGTTATTGATTGATGACAAAGAGGCTGAAAGTGACAATGGAACTGTTAGCAAGTACCTTAGAATATTTTATTTGACTGAATAGTTCACATAAATCATCCCCCTTCATCACTCATACTTCAGCGCCTCAACAGGGTTGGCCTTTGCAGCCCTGTAGGCTTGAAAACCGACAGTTAGAAAAGCTATAATTGCGGTTCCTGCTATAGATATCAGTACAATAGATAATGATATGGTAGTTCTGAACTCAAAATTAGTTAGCCACCTGTTCATCAGGTAATAAGCCAAAGGTACGCCAATACAAGCCGCTACAAATACCATTTTAAGGAAGGAGAGCGAAAGAAGCCTCATGATGTTGGCCACAGAAGCCCCCAATACACGGCGTACACCAAACTCTTTTGTCCGCTGTTCCGCACTGTAAGCAACCAGTCCGTAAAGTCCCATGCACGAAATAAATATGGCTATGCCACCAAATAAGTTGGCCAGGATGCCCAGAATCTTTTCCGACTGCAGTTTTGCAGTATACAGATCATCCACAAATTTAATTTCAACAGGGTATTGCGGATTGATACTTTTGGCAACAGCAGAGATCAGCTCTATGTTTTTACTCAAACTATTGGCCGGATTTAAGCGCAGATTGATATTGCCACCCTCATCTTTATTAAAATTAATCACCATCGGGCGTCCGGAACGATAGGGAGAATCCCACAGGAAATCTTTGAACACACCTACAACCTTCAACTTATTACCAAATAGATCTACATACTTTCCAACCGGATCTTTTAGCTTCATCATCTTCACTGCGGTGCTGCTCAGTAAAATTGCGGCCGTGTCTGACGCAAAATCCTTTGAGAAATCGCGTCCGGCCAACATTTGCACACCATTTGTTTTTACAAAATCATACTGGGTCTCTAAGCGGTTAAATACAATTTCCTCGCCTTGTTTGTCCATTCCAGGCCATTTAAATCCGTAAAACCAATTGCTTACATGGGTCATACTACGCGATGCCTGGTTTACCGCAGTAACCGCGCCTGTCTTTAATACCTGCTCTTTGAACAGTTCAAACTTCTGGAACAAATCTCCTTCTTGTGGCATCTCTGCAAGCAAATTGATGTTGTAGCCAACTGGTCTGCTTTTGATATACTGCAGCTGCTTGTAAATCACAAGCGTGCCAATGATCAGCATAATGGCAAAGCAAAACTGGCCCACCACTAATACCTGCCTCATGTTGATAGGAATGAGCCTCGCCCTTGCTGTTTTCTTTTTCAAAATCTGAATAGGATTGAAAGAAGAAAGAAATACTGCAGGATAAATGCCCGCCAAAACACCCGTCAGCAAAGCTACCGATACAATGCCCAACCAGTAGCCCATATTGGTGTAGTTGATGGTTATTTCTATATTCAGCAGGTTATTGAATAGGGGTAAACTGGCCTCTACAATAACAAGTGCAATGAGCACGGCAACTATAGTAAGCACCATAGCCTCGGTAAGGAATTGTGTTATCAGAGAACCTCTGGTTGCACCAATTGTTTTTTTGATGCCCACTTCCTTTGCCCTGCGCTCAGATTTTGCCGTGGCCATGTTCATAAAGTTGATACAGGCAATCAGCAAAATGCCAAAGGCTAAGCCCACGAATAGATAAATGCGTTCAATGTCGCCACCTACACTCTTACCGTTTAAAAATTCACCGTGTAAGTGTTGATCCGCCATCGGGAATAAGAAATTTTCATTTCTTTGGTCCTTATAATTCTCATTGAACAATTTCTTTACCTTGGAGTTGATCAGGTTCAATTTGGCCTTGTCGTTAACCCTTGCCATTGCCAGGAAACTAAAATTACTCCAGCCAGGGTTTTTAACCCAACTTTCTATGCTTTCATAAAAAGACCATGGCATCAGGTAATCGAATCGGAGCGAAGTATTGGCTGGCAGGTCTTTAATAACGCCTGTTACCTTAAGATCATGCCTGTTTCTATACCTTACTGTTTTGTTCAGTACATCAGTGGAGCCAAACAACAGCTTGGCAGTTCCCTCGGTTAGCACCACCGCATTCGGTGTGTTCATTGCAACCGCGGGGTTACCCACTATAAAATCGTAATTGAATATTTTTAAAATCTCTGGGTCAGCAAAGAGATCGACCTTTTTAAAACTAGTCTCTTTATTGGCGATGAGTTTTTCATCACCGCCGCCAATTCGTGCAACGGCATCTACTTCAGGAACTTTTTCTCTGATAGCCATCGCAATCCCATTGCCGGGCGATCCTTTTGTACTTGTAATCTTTCCTGATGCATCCTGAAAGTTGGTCATTACTGTATAGATCTTGTCCGCATCTTTATAATGACGGTCAAAATTCATTTCGTAATTCACATACAACAATAGGAGCAGGCAGGCCGACAATCCAACTGCCAGTCCAATGATATTAATCACAGAAGAAGTCTTGTTTCTCCAGAGGTTACGCAAAGCGATTTTTAAATTGAGCTTGAACATGGCAGTATTGATCTATCAATTAAATACAATTGATCTGCAATTTACCAAGTTTGTGCCAAGAGTTGATATATGTTTCAATTTGCTGTAAAACAGTGTTTTAATTATAGTTCAATAATAAAACCGTTCATTATCGAACTATAGGTGTACAGTGTCGTACACTATTTGATCCCACATTACTCATACTTCAGCGCCTCAACAGGGTTCGCCTTTGCAGCTTTATAAGCCTGGAAACTAACTGTTAGAAAAGCAATGATTGCTGTTCCTGCTATTGATAGGAATACAATAGACAAAGATATGCTTGTCCGGAATTCAAAATTAGTGAGCCATTTGTTCATCAGGTAATGCGCCAGAGGAACGCCAATACAAGCAGCCACGAATACCATTTTCAAGAACGAAACCGACAGCAATCTCATGATATTGCTTACCGAGGCGCCCAGTACGCGGCGCACACCAAATTCCTTTGTACGCTGCTCCGCGCTGTAAGCCACAAGACCATAAAGCCCCATGCAGGAAATAAATATGGCGATGCCGCCAAACAAGTTGGCCAGTATGCCCAGGATCTTTTCA
>NZ_CAMLHF010000129.1 GCF_946479715.1 uncultured Pedobacter sp.
TTGAGCACAAGATATATAAAAACCAATATCTCTGATGATATTTTTGGTACTGAATATGCTGCAGTTCTGAAGAATATTTATGCTGTAGCCAGTGGGATTTGCCATGGCGTAGGCTATGGAGATAATTTTCAGGCAGTATTAATATCTAATGCTATCAGGGAGATTAAAAGATTTGTAGATGCTGTTCATCCCATTTCGAGGGATATTAAAGAGTCGGCATATCTTGGAGATTTGCTGGTTACGGCATATTCTCAGTTTAGCCGTAATCGTACCTTTGGTAACATGATTGGTAAGGGCTATACAGTAAAATCGGCACAATTAGAGATGAACATGGTAGCCGAAGGTTATTACGCAGTAAACTCCATGCATCATGTAAACAAGAAATATAAGGTTGATATGCCAATTAGCCGGGCTGTTTATGCCATTTTATACGAAAAGCACTCGCCCCATATTGAAATGCGCTTGCTTACAGAGCAGCTCAATTAAGTAAACAAAATGTGGATATAGTTGTTTTTTATATAAACAGATAACTATGAAAACAAAATTTGCGATGGGCTTACTAGCTCTGGCGCTATGCACAGCCGTTTCTTTTAACAGTAATGCACAGGATAAGAAAAAAGAAACAGTAGGGGGAGCACTCGATAAAACAGGTAAAGCAATAGGTAAAACAGCGAAAAAGGTGGGGAATAAAACTGCTGAAGTAGCTGTAAAAGGCAGTGCTAAAGTTGTTGATCAGACCTATAAAGGAAAAATGGCACCTGATGGCACAGATATATATATTGACGGTAAGAATAAGAAGTATTATATTAATAAAAAAGGAGCAAAGGTATATCTTAAAGCTTCTCAGATTAAAGACAGACCAGTAAAACCTTAAGAGAGTATAAAAAAAGCCCTCCAGAAACTCTGGAGGGCTTTTTTCTTATAAAGAAGATCTGTAATTAAGATCTGCGTTTTCTGTCGTTTCCGCCTTCACGTCTTCCACTTCCGCCTCTGTCTTCACGGCTTCTTCCAGAGAAATCTCTGAAACCACCACCGCCACCGCTGCTGTTTCCGCCTTCACGTCTTCCACCACCGCCACCGCTGTAACTTCTTCTCTCTCCTCCGCCTTCGCGTCTTCCGCCGCCATAGCTTCCGCCTTCACGTCTTCCACCGCCTGAACCACCACGACTACGACCGCCACCATCACTATCAGCAGTTTTTTCAATCCTTACACCACGGTTATTAAATTCAACTCCTTTAAAGTTGTTGAATAAAGACTCAACAGTTGCATTTTCAACTTCAAAGAATGAATAAACACCTTTTAGGTCGATTTTACCAATGCTTTTTCCGCTGATTTTACCGTTGTTACATACAAAAGATAATAGATCACCTCTTGTAAAATCATCAACAGAACCCAGGTTTATAAATAAACGAGTGTAACCTTCGCTACCTCTGTGACTTCTTTCTCCACGTTCACCACGTTCGCCGCGCTCACCTCTGTCATCAGCAGATGAATTAAGATCAGGTGCATTTTTGTAATACTCTAAAAAGCGGTTAAACTCTAAAGATGCAAAACGTTTAATTACCTCATCTTTGCTTAGTTCAGCAAACTCATCCATAATACGAGGCATGTACTGCTCGATTTGGTTTTCGTTAACTTCTACATTGTGAACTTTGTGTACTAAAGCAAATAATTGTTTTTCGCAAACATCAAAACCTGTAGGTAGTTCAGCTTTAGTAAACTGTTTACCGATGATTCTTTCAATTTGACGGATTTTACCAATCTCTTTAGAGTTAACGATACAGATTGAAATACCTGTTTTACCTGCACGACCAGTACGGCCACTACGGTGAGTATAACTTTCAATTTCGTCAGGTAAAGAGTAATTGATTACGTGAGTAACGTTATTTACATCAATACCACGTGCAGCAACGTCAGTAGCAATAAGCAACTGCATGTTACGATCGCGGAAACGTTGCATAACTTTATCACGTTGTTGCTGAGAAAGATCTCCGTGCAATGCATCAGCATTGTAGCCATCTTTAATTAAGTGTTCAGCAACGTCTTGAGTATCCAATTTGGTTTTGCAGAATACTACTGCAAAAATTTCAGGATTAAAATCTACAATACGTTTTAAGGCAGCGTATTTATCTCTTGCACGAACGATATAGTATTCGTGTTCAATGTTTACGTTACCTGTGTTTTTTGTTCCCATGGTTAGCTCAACCGGCTGATCCATGTAATTTTTAGCTATTCTTCTAACCTCTGGAGGCATAGTTGCAGAGAATAACCATGTTTTTTTGTCGTCAGGAGTTGTTGACAAGATGTCGTTGATGTCTTCCTGGAAGCCCATGTTTAACATTTCATCAGCTTCATCTAAAACTACAAATTTCACATTACTGAAATCTATAGCCTTACGGCCAATAATGTCCAACATACGGCCGGGTGTAGCCACTACAATTTGTACACCGTTTCTAATTTCACGCAACTGTTGCATAATGTTTGCGCCACCGTAAACGGCAACTACATTAGCACCAGAGATGTTTTTTGAGAAATTCTTGATGTCGCTGGTAATCTGCAAGCAAAGCTCTCTTGTAGGGCATAAAATCAATGCCTGAGGCTTATTGCTTTTAAAGTCTATCAATTCTAACAGCGGCAAACCAAATGCGGCTGTTTTTCCTGTTCCTGTTTGGGCCAAACCAACAAAATCGTTATTGCCCTCTAACAGCACAGGAATACTTTGTTCCTGAATAGGTGTTGGATTTTCGAAACCTAAATCCTTTACAGCATTAACAACGTCATCACTTATCCCCAATTTACTAAATGGGTTTATCATGTATAATAATTTATTAAGCCGCAAAGGTAAGCTTAATATTTGGTATTTTACAGATGCGTAACTAAATAAAAATGAGCTAATTAATTATCTTAGTCTGTCGGCCGACCTTAATAATTGCTCGTCTTTGCGGATTCCACGTATCGAAAGTAGACAAAATATTATAGCCAGAACGAATAACGAAGAGCCGAAATGGATAGACGAACCGTTTATTCCTCCTGGTAAAAGTGAAGCATTTAAAGCTGATAAAATGGCTGTAACGACGATCAGTACGATATTGATCATAATCAGTCGTTTCTGCATAGCGCGATTTTTAAACTGAAATATGCAAATAAGACATACTAATACGGCAACTCCATTTATGATCATTGCTCCCAAGGGAGTGATAGCGGTAGTGGTGTCATTTGCCTCCTTAATTGATTGTTGATGACCATCTAGATATAAAAGATATTCTGTGTTATTCACACTTTTAGTTATTAAAGGAATGAAAAACAGACAGATTAAGGTGAGTGCAGCTAAAAGAAGCCATATGGATTGTACACGTTGTATCATATCAGTTCAATAATTTCAACAAATATATTAAAAGGCAAATAGTAACCAATCCGATATCCGATTAAAAAGATAATTTTGTACAATTGAATATGCAACGGTATTTTATTGAATTGTCGTACAACGGAACAAGTTATCATGGCTGGCAAGTACAGCCAAATGCCGTTACTGTACAGGAATGCCTGGACAAGGCACTGTCTACATATTTTAGGCAACCTATAATTACACTTGGCTGCGGCCGGACAGACGCGGGTGTACATGCTACCCAATTTTATGCGCACTTTGATGTTGTACAAGATGACGAAACGAATGAGGTTAAACCATTAAACCTTGAACGTTCTGTTACGGGTATAAATTCTCTATTGCCATACCAAATATCAGTGAAACGTATTTTTGAGGTTGAAAATACGGCTCATGCACGTTTTGGTGCAACAGAAAGAGCTTATCATTATCATATACATTTTCATAAAGATCCATTTAAGCTAGATAGGTCGTGGCTATATAAAGGAGATCTTGATGTTGCTGCAATGAATGAGGCTGCAGAAATTTTGTTGAAACATACAGATTTCTCTTGTTTCAGTAAATCTAATACTCAAACATTTACCAATAATTGTAAAATTACCGAAGCACATTTTCAGGTAAAGGATGATTCTTTGTTGTTTACCATCAGAGCAGATCGCTTTTTAAGAAATATGGTTCGCGCAATTGTTGGTACCTTGGTGCGGATTGGTAAAAACGAAATTAACCTGGAACAGTTTAAAGAAATAATAGAAAGCAAGAACAGAAGTAATGCCGGACAATCAGTACCTGCATGTGGTTTGTATCTCGTAAGCGTAATCTACCCCTTTGTAAAATAAAATATGTCTAAAATAACCGGTGATGTAATTAATGTAGGGTTGTTGAAAAGGGTTTTTCAATATGTAAAACCGTATCAGCGCATCTTTATAATTTCGGTAATCCTTACTATACTTCTCGCTGTTCTTGCTCCATTAAGACCAATTCTTATTGGATACACACTGGATCATCATATTGTTACCGGAGATTACAGCGGGTTACTAAATATGACCATACTAATGCTTATTCTGCTTGTTGTTCAAACCGGGGTACAGTATAGCCACACCTTACTTACAAATACACTGGGGCAGTCGGCAATTCGTGATTTAAGGATAAATGTGTTTAATCATATTACAAAGTTGCGATTGAAGTACTTTGACAATACACCTATTGGTCAGTTAATTACCCGGACAGTTTCGGATCTCGAAACCATTGCCGAGATTTTCTCGGAAGGTTTAATTGTAATTATAGGAGATATTTTAATGGTGATTGTGATTATAGGCGTGATGGTATATGAAGATTGGGCCTTAACACTTGTGGTTTTATTGCCAATGCCTTTACTTATTATTGCCACTTCAATTTTTCAGAAAGCAATTAAATCTGCCTTTCAGGAAATCAGAACTGAAGTATCTAATTTGAATACCTATCTGCAAGAGCATATTACCGGGGTTTCAATTATTCAATATTTTGCCAGAGAGAAACAAGAGTATAATAAGTTTTTAAAAATTAATGGTCGCTATCGCGATGCGAACATTCGCTCTAACTGGTATTATTCTATATTTTTTCCTGTAGTGGAAATTATTTCTGCTATGTCGCTTGGTTTGTTGGTATGGTATGGGGCCAGAACAATCCTTAGCAATCCAACAATTAAGCCAGGTATTATTACGGAGTTCATTATGTACATCGGTATGCTTTTCAGACCAATACGTGAGCTCGCGGATAAGTTTAATACCCTGCAAATGGGTATGGTTGGCGCCGAACGTGTATTTAAGGTTTTGGACACGAATGAGGTTACAGAGGATAAGGGTACTTATGCTCCTGAAATCATGAAAGGCAATATTTCCTTTGAAAAGGTTTGGTTTGCATATAATGATGAGAATTATGTATTGAAAGATATATCCTTTGAAGTTGAAGCAGGTAAAACAGTTGCCCTTGTTGGAGCAACCGGTGCCGGGAAATCCTCGACAATAAATATCTTGAATCGTTTTTACGAAATTCAAAAAGGAGAGATTAAAGTTGATGGAACGAGGATACAGGATTATGAATTAAGTTATTTGAGGAATAAAATCGCGACTGTGTTGCAGGATGTTTTCCTCTTTTCAGATACCATTTTTAATAATATAACGCTCAATAATGATGCGATTACGATGGAAGAGGTTGTTGATGCTGCAAAAAAAGTAGGGGCTCATGATTTTATTGAGCGATTGCCTGGGGGCTATCAGTACAACGTGATGGAGCGCGGTGCAACCTTATCGGCAGGGCAGGCACAATTGATTTCTTTTATCAGAGCGCTGGTTTACAATCCGGCTATTCTTGTGCTTGATGAGGCTACATCCTCCGTAGATACGGAAACGGAAATGCTTATTCAAAGAGCTATTGAGAACTTAATGAAGGGACGTACTTCTATTGTGATTGCGCACCGCCTGTCAACTATACAGAAAGCAGATAAAATTCTTGTATTGGAGAAGGGCGAGATTAAGGAAATGGGAACACATCAGCAATTACTTAAACTTGATGGGTATTACAAGAAATTGTACGATTTGCAATTTAACTCTACCGGCATTTCTACTTCAGTTTAAAACAAGAGGAAAAAATTCTTGATTCTTCTCATCCTCAAATTTTTGAAGGGAAAAATCTGCATGTCTTCGAAGAACAAGGATTTTTTCTGGAAAATAAGTTATGCAAGATGTACTAGTTATGTGATATGGATATATGTAAGTAGATTTAAAAAAATAGACGGTGGGTTTTCCTGAAAAATCAGTTTCTCAGAAAAGGCCTAGGAAATTTTGTCCCTTTTTCAGGGGCAAAAGATTCCAGACTTTGAAGAGAATGCTTATTTTTCAATATTATTTTTCGGTGTTATTTTGAAATGCCTGATTCAACGCACCTAAAAATGTTTCCGGTGACTGTGCTCCTGATACAGCAAGTTTCTGATTAAATATAAAAAAAGGTACCCCTTTAATCCCGATAGTTTGGGCGGCGTTTTCATCATATCTTACTTCGTCTGTAAAATCGGTGCTGTTCAGCATAGTTTGTACCGAGAATTTGTCGAGACCAATCTTTTCGCCTATTTCAATTAGTGATTGATGATCACTTATATTAATGCCATCTGTAAAATGGGCTTTAAATAATTGCTCTTCAGCTTCATCACCCAGTCCCATTGACTTTGCCAGTTGAATTAATCTGTGGGCATCAAAAGAATTTGCTACAACCGAGATGTCAAAATTGAAATCTAAACCTACTGCTGCAGCAGTTTCTGTTACATGCTCATGAGTTTCTATAGCCCATTCTCTTGATCTGCCATATCTGTTGGCAAGATGATCATAAGAGCTAATTTCCGGAGCAGTTTCAGCATGTGGATCAAGCTCGTAACTATGCCATTCAACTTCAACTTTATCCTTATGCTCAAATTGTTCCAGAGCGGCCTCAAATTTTCTTTTTCCTATATAACAGAACGGGCAACGCACGTCCGACCAAATATCTACCTTCATTGAAGCAAATTTAGACATATGGATTTATTTATAGAGTTATGTTGTTAATTATGAGTTTTGTATGATTAATGTTAGCTCGATGGACTATAATGGACTTTAATTAGAGTGGTTATAAATAAGTTCTAATTTTTCTGTGGATTGTTAAAATTTGTATATTACTTATTATTAAGTGCTTATTTTAGCCTAAGCCATTATTGTTGTTACAGACAATGGTTTTAGGAATAAAATGCTCCGTAAATCGTTATTTTAAAAAAAAATCAGATTATAAATGAGCGAATTTGAAATCAAGAAATCGGGCGTCGAATATGATGCTGTCATTGTAGGATCAGGTGCCGGAGGAGGTATGACCGGATATGTACTTGCCAATGCAGGTTTGAAAGTTTTAATGCTGGAAGCTGGTGCTTATTTTGATCCGAGAATAGACTCTCAACAACTGAAGTGGCCATGGGAGTCGCCAAGAAGAGGAGCGGGTACTACCCGACACTTTGGTGATTTTGATGCTGCTTATGGCGGATGGGAGCTAGAAGGAGAACCATATACTCAGAAAAATAATTCGGAGTTTGCCTGGTTTCGGTCCAGAATGCTTGGTGGAAGAACAAATCACTGGGGTCGTATCTCTTTGAGAATGGGTCCAGATGATTTTAAACCTAAGGATGGACTAACTGATCCCTGGCCTATTACTTACCAGGAGCTAAAACCTTTTTATGATAGGGTAGATAGGATGATTGGTCTTTATGGTACAGTAGAGGGCATAGAAAGTGAGCCTGATGGGATATTTATGACACCTCCGAAACCAAGACTTAATGAACTATTTATAAAAAAAGCAGCTCAAAAAGTTGGGGTAACTGTAATTCCTGGCAGAGGTTCTGTACTTACCGAAGCATTAAAAGACAATAAAGATCGGGGGCAATGCTTTTATTGCGGTCAGTGCGGAAGATCATGTAAAGTTTATGCCGACTTTTCATCATCATCTTGCCTGGTGATTCCGGCAGTAAAAACAGGAAATCTAACTGTTATTACCAATGCGATGGTAAGAGAGGTGTTAACTGATAAGAGCGGGAAAGCAACGGGAGTATCTTATGTAAATACAAAGGATATGCAAGAATACCAGGTAAAAGGTAAGACCATTATTCTGGGTGCCAGTGCATGTGAATCTGCAAGGTTATTACTTAATTCTAAATCTGCTGCCCATCCTGACGGATTGGCGAATAGTAGTGGAATAGTTGGTAAATACCTGCATGATTCTACTGGAGCCAGTATGAGTGGATACCTGCCTCAGTTGGTAGATCGCAAAAGATATAACGAAGATGGTGCCGGAAGTATACATATATATTCCCCATGGTGGCTTGATAATAAAAAACTTGATTTCCCAAGAGGTTATCACATAGAATATGGTGGCGGACTTAGTATGCCTGGTTATGGATTTGGCTGGGGCATAGAGGGTATGAACGGTTCTATACCTGGTAGGGACGGTAAAATGAAAGAAGCCGGCGGATATGGTGCTGGGTTAAAGGATGATTACAGGCGCTTTTATGGAACCGAAGTTGGGATGGCGGGTAGAGGAACCGCTATAGCCAGGGAAAGTAACTATTGCGAAATAGATCCAAACGTAGTAGATAAATACGGAATACCGGTACTTAGATTTAACTATAAATGGGCCCCGGAAGAAGTAAAGCAAGCAAAACACATGCAGGAAACCTTTAAGGAAATTATGCATGCAATGGGGGCAATTGCCTCTGAGCCTCCTGGTGCGGAAACAAGCTACGGATTAGAAGCGCCCGGAAAGATTATACACGAAGTTGGCACGGTAAGAATGGGTGATGATCCTAAAAAATCTGCATTAAACAGATGGTGCCAGGCTCATGATTGTAAAAATCTTTTTGTAGTAGATGCTGCTCCTTTTGTACAACAAGGTGATAAAAATGCTACCTGGACAATTCTTGCGCTTTCTATGCGTACTGCAGAGTACATTTTAGCACAAAAGAAAAACTTAAACATTAGCTGATCTCAAATCGATATATATGAACAGACGTGATTCATTAAAAGCTTTGGGCCTTACTGCAATTAGCGCAGGTGTGGTGCTTGAAGCCTGTAAACCGGGAAAAGAACCGGAAGTTGTTGCCAAAGGTGCTGATGGCGAAGCCCAACCTGGAAGACAGGAGTTTGAAGTAGAACGTGATAAGAAATTAAATTCATGGAAGTTCTTTACCGAACATGAAATGGCAACAATAACGCTTTTAGCGGATATTATTATTCCTAAGGATGACAAGTCAGGAAGCGCTTCGGATGCCAAAGTGCCTGATTTTATTGAGTTTATTGTTAAGGATATGCCAGGACATCAAACTCCGATGCGCGGTGGACTAAAGTGGCTTGATCTGCAATGTTTAAACCGCTATCAGAAAACTTTTAAAGATGCATCATCAACTCAGCAAATTGAGATGGTTGATGACATTGCATATCCAAAGAAAGTAAAACCAGGAATGCAACAAGGTGTGGCTTTCTTTAGTTTGATGCGAGACCTTACTGCTTCAGGATTCTTTACAACCGAGATCGGTATTAAGGACCTCGGTTATGTTGGCAATGTACCTAACCGTTGGGAAGGTGTACCGGCAGATGTGCTAAAGCAATACGGTATGGAAGGGGTGTAGTTATTTCGGCTCCATTCCGGTGCTTATCCCAATTCTATTCCACGCATTGATACTAATTATGGCCATGATTATCTGAGCAAGGTAAACATGGTCAAAAAGTGCAGCAGCATTATTGTAACTTTCATTAGATACTTTGTTGCTAATAAAAGTTACTTCTTCTGTAAGTGCTAACAAGGCACGTTCCTGCTCATCAAAAAATGGAGTTTCTCTCCATGCATTAAGGGCATAAATTCTTTGTTCTGTTTCACCCGCTTTGCGTGCATCGCGGGTGTGCAGATCGATACAGTAAGCACATCCATTAATTTGAGAGGCTCTTATTTTGATGAGGTCCTTATGTTTAGTGGTAAGATTGCTTTGTTCCACATAACTATCAAACGCCAACATTGCTTTATAAGCTGCTGGCTCTACCTGGTTAATTCTAATTCTATTACTCATAACTATTTGTTTTTGTTGTACCAAAGTTGAGCAATAAAGTACCTTAGAAAAATGAACTGTGGTTAAGAAAGTTTATTGCTTTTTAGCTCTTAAGCGACTAAGAAATTGTGGAGTAAAACCTAGATAAGAAGCTAACATGTATTGTGGTACACGTTGCATAAAATCAGGAAATAAACTTGAGAAATGCCTGTAACGTTCTTCTTCAGTTTGGTTAAAAATATAGCCTATCCGGCGTTGTGAGGCAACAAACGCTTTTTGCATCATTATGCGGAAGTAACTTTCCAATCGAGGTACTTTTTCGAACAAGACTGTTTTATTCTTTTCACTCAGAAACAAAAGTTCTGAGGGTTCTATAGCCTGGATATTGGTTGTAGATGGTTGTTTGTTCAGTAGGCTGTCCTGATCTGCTATCCACCAGTTTTCCAGACCGAAGTTTATAATCTGTTCGCTCAGTTTTTTATTAATGTAGAATTGCCTTAAACAGCCCTTGATAATAAAATAATCTCCCCTGCATAACTTACCTGCTTCCAGAAGATATTCTTTCTTTTTAAGGATTTTAAGCTCGATGCTGTCGCATAACAATTGCTCTTCATGTAACTCAAGCTTTACATATCTTTTAATGTGGGCTAAAAGTTCAGGATACATTTACTCCTCCTCTTCAAGATAGATTTCGTGTACTAAAAATTTCACTTTTGCTACCGGTTCTAAAAGTTCGGTGATATCGTCTGATTCTATGTGATATATGGTTTCGCCAGAATCAGGGATCTCAGAATCGGGAATAAGCTCGAAAAATTTAACAGTAAGGTCGGTTTCCAGCTCTACAAGCTTGATATATTTTACTCCATTGTCTTTCCAATCCTTTAGGATTTTATCGTTGAACTGTACGTAAGGATTTTTGTTTTCGCTTTCCATGCCATAAAGCTAATACATTAAACAAAATTTCACTATTATAGTATAATGAAATCTATCCTTTCGAATCTTACTTTTCAGGTTTTAGTAGCTATCGCTTTGGGCATTATTGTCGGTACTTTTTTCCCGGGTTTTGCACCACATGCCGAACTTATAAGCCAGAGTTTTATTAAAATGATTAGTATGCTCATTGCCCCCATCATATTTTTAACAATAGTTCTGGGCATAGCCCATATGGGCGATATGAAGAAAGTGGGACGTGTTGGAGGGAAAGCCCTTTTATATTTTGAGGTAGTTACTACTGTAGCCCTTTTAATTGGAATGGTGGTCGCCAATTTATTAAAGCCGGGAATCGGTGTTCAACCTGCAACAGGAGATGTGAGTAAAATAAAAGCATATACTGAACAAGCTGGTAAAATTAATTGGTTAGAATTTCTTGCCAACATAATACCTCATAATGTTTTTGAGGCCTTTAGCAAAGGAGATATTTTACAGATATTATTCTTTGCCATTTTATTTGGCTATGGTTTAAATAAGCTTGGCGATAGTGGGCAGCCATTGCTTAGTTTTTTTGATAAAATGGCAAAGGTATTTTTTAATATCATGAAGATAGTGATGCGACTTGCTCCGTTGGGTGCCTTTGGGGGGATGGCATTTAGCATTGGTACTTATGGATTAAAAACGTTGTTACCTATGGCGAAGCTAATGGGTTCAGTTTATCTAACCTGTTTCTTATTTATTTTTGTAGTGCTAAACGCCATCTGCAGGTTTTATAAATTTAGCTTATTAGAGTATTTGAAATATATTCGACAGGAGATCCTGATTGTTTTGGGTACTTCCTCTTCTGAGTCTGTTTTACCTAGTATGATGAAGAAAATGGAAGCCATTGGTTGTGATAAATCTGTTGTTGGTTTGGTTATACCTACCGGTTATTCTTTTAATCTGGATGGAACGGCAATTTATCTTTCTATGGCAGTTATATTTTTGTGTCAGGTCTTTAATGTAGATCTTTCAATAGGAGAACAGCTAGGTGTGCTTGCTGTTTTGATGGTCACATCAAAAGGAGCTGCCGGGGTTACTGGCAGTGGGTTTATTGTATTAGTGTCTACCTTAACCGCTTTGAAACTAATGCCGGTTGAACATATAGGGATTTTAATAGGAGTAGATAGGTTTATGTCTGAAGCCAGGGCTATAACAAATATGATTGGAAATGGAATTGCAACGATTGTAATTGCCAAAAGCGAAAACGAATTTGATGAAGAGAAATATAAGCTTGCGATTCAACCTGCTTCCATTGAAAGCATGGAGGAATCGGATATTTAATTTTTTATTGTATTTTGCCTCCAACTAAATAAACCACACATAACATGAAAAAATATACATTTATAGCCTTGATTTCTTGTCTTCTTTTTGCAGGCTGCGGAGGGATTAAGCAAAGCTCAAACCAATCTGATGACAAAAAAGGTTGGGTTCCTTTGTTTAATGGTAAAGACATTAAGGATTGGTTTGTAAAGGTACATCATCATGAATTTGGTGTGAATTTTGGAAATACTTTTAGGGTTGAAGATGGTATTATTAAGGTGCGATATGATCAATATGGAGATTTTAATGATCAGTTTGCACACTTGTATTATAAAACACCTTTCTCCTACTATCACTTGAAATTTGAATATCGTTTTGTAGGAAAACTGCAAAGAGGAGCCCCTGATTATACTTTATTAAATAGCGGCGTAATGTTTCATTCGCAGGATCCAAGAACAATGTTAAAAGAGCAGGATTGGCCAATCTCTATCGAGATGCAACTTCTTGCTGGCCTGGGTGACGGAAATCCAAGACCTACGGGCAATATGTGCTCGCCCGGAACCAATGTGGTTTATAAAGGCAAAATAGCAGATTCACACTGCTTAAACTCTACATCAAAAACATATGACGGCGATCAGTGGGTACGGGGAGAGTTGATTGTTCTTGGCGATTCTTTAATCACCCATATTATTAATGGCGATACAGTATTGCAATACTCTAAACCCCAGATCGGCGGAGGCGTAGCAAATGGATATGATCCTAAAATCAAAATAGATGGCAAACTATTAAGCAGTGGTTTTATCGCTCTGCAAAGCGAAGGTCAGCCTGTTGACTTTAAAAACATCGAAATAAAGGACTTGTCTCGTGTAAAGAGACCTGCTAAGAACTAAAAGAAGTTATTCTTCTTCAACTATTACAGAAACATCTTTGTCAAGCTTTACGGTATGCAGCACCTTTGTTTTTTCGCTGTATACCACAAGCCTGCTTTCATCTAAATACTGTACAAGCCTGTAAGGTTCGGATTTTTGTACATATCTCCATTGTGTGTAAAATTGTTCTTGTGCTAATTTTTCCTGTGGTAAGAAAGTGATGGCAACTTCAATATCGGAAATGCTTTGAATAAAGAAGCGGGCGCTTGTACATAATATTTTTTGAGCTTTATCATTATTTTTAAAGTCCTCGATAGCTATTTCTCTTATTGCAGATGATGATTTAGTTGGGTTTCTGTCAATCACGTCTACAATAAGGTTATTTACCTCATTTTTGGTTTTGAGATATTTCCCATTTCCTGTTTGCAGAATTTTAAAATGAATTTTAAGCGGTTTCATATTGTGTTTTTTGCGATAAGGTTAATCTTAGCCTTACAAATAAATGAGTATTTGGGCGTAGTTTGAAAAAATATTGAATTAATATATCTTTAATTTATGAATAAGAGCAGATTAGAAGCATTTAGTGATGGCGTTTTAGCTATCATTATCACCATTATGGTTTTGGAACTTAAAGTTCCCCATGGAAGTTCTTTGCAGGCATTAATGCCACTCATTCCTGTTTTTATGAGTTATGTGCTCAGTTTTATCTTCGTTGGTATTTACTGGAATAACCACCATCATATGATGCAGCTGGCTAAAAAGGTTAACGGAAAGGTGTTGTGGGCTAACCTGCACCTGCTTTTCTGGCTCTCACTGTTCCCCTTTGCTACTGCGTGGATGGGAGAGAATCATTATGAAACCTGGCCAGTGGTAATGTATGGTTGTGTAATGTTTATGGCAGCCATGGCTTATTTTATTTTGGAAAGTACATTGAAAAAGTTACATGGGCCAGATTCTGAGTTTGCGAATACATTTGGAACAAGTATAAAAGACACTATTTCCTGCTTAGCTTACGTAGTTGCAATTGGAGGCAGTTTTATAACCCCATGGGTAGGTATAGCATGTTATGTTTTTATTGCAATAATCTGGTTTATACCCGAAAGAAGAGTGGAAAAAAAGATAGCTTAATGGAGAGGCGGATAAAATTGTAATTGAAAACTATTTTATCTAAGTTTGCACAAAAAAATAAAGATACATGAGTGTTTTAGTAAATAAGGATTCAAAAGTTATTGTTCAAGGCTTTACAGGAAATGAGGGTACTTATCATGCTTCTCAAATGATTGAGTACGGAACGAACGTTGTTGGCGGTGTTACACCAGGTAAAGGTGGCCAAACTCATTTAGATAAACCAGTATTTAATACTGTAAAGGATGCGGTTGATAAGGCCGGTGCTAATGTATCTATTATATTTGTTCCTCCTGCGTTTGCTGCAGATGCTATTATGGAAGCTGCAGAAGCAGGTATTAAAGTTATTGTTTGTATTACTGAAGGTATTCCTACTAAGGATATGATTCAGGTTAAAGAATATATTTCTGACAGAGATTGCCGTTTAATCGGTCCTAACTGTCCAGGTGTTATCACTGCTGATGAGGCTAAAATTGGTATTATGCCAGGTTTCATCTTTAAAAAAGGTACTGTTGGTGTAGTTTCTAAATCTGGTACTTTAACTTACGAAGCTGTTGATCAGGTAGTAAAAGCAGGTTTAGGTATTACTACTGCTATTGGTATTGGTGGTGACCCTATCATTGGTACTACTACTAAAGAAGCGGTTGAGTTGTTGATGAACGATCCGGAAACTGAAGGTATCATCATGATTGGTGAAATTGGTGGTGGTATGGAAGCTGAAGCAGCGCGTTGGATTAAAGAAAATGGCACAAAACCTGTTGTAGGTTTTATTGCCGGTCAAACTGCTCCTGCCGGACGTAGAATGGGCCATGCTGGTGCAATTGTTGGCGGCGCAGATGATACTGCTGCAGCAAAAATGAAAATCATGGCAGAATGCGGTATTCACGTTGTAGCAAGTCCTGCTGAAATTGGGGAAGCTATGGCTGCCTTGTTAAAGAAATAATAAAGATCTTCTTGTATAATGCAAAGGCTCTGGTGATATCATTCATCGGAGCTTTTTTTATAACTGACATTATTATTACTTCAATTATGAAACCGCTGGAGGCTTTAGTTCGTACCTTGTATTAAATAATACGCAAATGAAAGCTTTAATTAATAAAACATTTATGTTAGCGGGCTTGTTAGTGATAACTAGCTTTGTAGCATGTGCGCAAAAGCCCAAAAAAGAAGAAGTCAAAAAAACAACCAATAATATGGAGTGGAATAAATTAACTAAAGAAGAAGAGGATGTAATAGTGCGGAAGGGTACTGAATATCCGGGAACCGGAGCATTGTTGAATAACAAAGAAAAAGGAACCTATATCTGCAGACGATGTAATGCACCATTATACCGCTCGGAATCAAAATTTGAATCGCATTGCGGATGGCCAAGTTTTGATGATGAAATAAAAGGAGCAGTGTTAAGAATACCTGATGCAGACGGACAGCGTACAGAAATTGTATGCGCAAATTGTAAAGCACATTTAGGTCATGTATTTTTGGGAGAAGGCTTCACATCTAAAAATACTCGTAACTGTGTGAACTCAATTTCTATGAGTTTTGTGCCCGATAAGAAATAAAATCTTTT